>NZ_AMYT01000020.1 GCF_000313915.1 Catellicoccus marimammalium M35/04/3 | reverse complement strand
CCCGACATCAACCTCTTTCGTTGACAATATTTATCATAAAAGATGCTTCTTTTTTTGTTAATATTGAAATTTTTTTCAATACTGACTTTTTTATCAGTATTTTATAAGTTTAAAATTCTTATGACTATCTTTTATCCTTAAAAGAATTACTTTCTAAAAAAATAAAGATAAGATAGGATCGAATCCAATTTGATAATTGCTCTATAGATATTCCTACTTCTAAAGCTGATTCACGAAGTGATTTTTCCCTAATAATACTGAAAGAATAATAGGTTCTTTTTCTTGAGAACATGAGGGAAAAAGAAGATTGACAAGGGCAACCCTTGCAAGACTCTGAACTCATGTTAAAAGAATCAAAATAAGGAATCATTGCCCTGCAATGATTTCCTTCATGCGACTGTAAGGAGCTTCTTTCAATCAAAAAGTGGCGTTAGCCATCTTTTTTCCTATTATCATTTTTTATTTATTCAAATTATATTTTTGATCTGATTTTAGAAAGCAGTAGAGAAAATGCGACTAAGAGAAGCATTTTCCCATTTTTCCTTATCGGACTAAAGCGAATGCTTTGCGGGTGGGTGGGTTCGCCCGCTCCGATAAGAGAGAGAAAAATGTATCCCAAAGAAAAAAAGGTGCTGAATAGCACCTTTATTTTTTATTCAAAATCCATAAGAAAACTTAATTCAACATCATTTCCTACTTCTGTATTTAATAACAGACTAAGGACTGGACTTGCACTTGTAACAGTAAAAAGTAAATCTCCTTGATACTCGATACCATAATCTTCTTCCCTATCATGAAACGTAGGTAATAAATTGCTAGGTATTGCATGATTGAGTAATACTTCATTACAATCCATAATCAAGTCCACTAAGTCTTTTAAATCAATACGATATTCTTGTTCTAATTTAAAGGAGGATAGATTATATTTTTTAACTAAGCAATCCAATACCCAACGAAAAATAGGCTCTTTATTTTGCCAAGTAATAATAGATATTTTCTCACTTAATACTGCCCCCTTCTTCCCTACTAACAAGTTTAAATTTAAAGTTGTTCTTTCCATAATACTTATAATATTCATCATTCATACACTCCTTTAATTATCCCATTTCCCTACTTCTTCACAAACCATAGATAAAGCCATTTCTGAAACTTCATAGCTCTTTCCATCTGTACAATCACTAATCATCACATTTTGCCCTTTGTGAGATAAAACTTTGACGCATTTACCTTGCGAAAAAGTAACTATCCCCAAATCTGCACAAATAGGAATAATTTCATATACGTATCCATCTTTTAATTGATTCATTATACATTCTCCTTAAAAATCTATTTATGAGTTCCTGTAACTCACACTTTCTGGAGAACATGAGGGAAAAGGAGAGATGACAAGGGCGAAGAGC
>NZ_AMYT01000019.1 GCF_000313915.1 Catellicoccus marimammalium M35/04/3 | reverse complement strand
ATTTGAATTTTTTCAAATAAATCTTATCGCCTTGGCGATGTCTATATATTATCAATTCTTTATTATTGCGTCAATACTTTTTTTCAAAAAAATCAAAAAAAATGGAGAAAAGAGTTATTTTTCTCAAAATCGCTCTTGTCTCCATAGAAATTATTTATAATTCGGCGCTTCTTTCACCATTAGAATATCATGGGGATGACTTTCTTTTAATCCAGCTCCAGTCATAACAACAAATTGAGCATTTTCTCTTAATTGAAGCAAGTTTTCAGCTCCTACGTATCCCATACCTGCACGTAACCCACCAATTAATTGGAATAAAATAGAAGAAACATCACCTTTATATTTTAATTTTCCTTCAATTCCTTCGGGTACTAATTTATTGGCTTCATTCACTCCACCTTGGAAATAACGATCACTTGATCCTTTTTCCATTGCAGCTAATGAACCCATTCCACGATATTGTTTATAAAGGCAACCATCCACTTCTTCAATTTCTCCAGGAGCTTCTGTAGTTCCTGCTAACATAGATCCTAACATAACTACATGACCACCTGCTGCCAGTGCTTTTACTACGTCACCAGATAATTTAATTCCACCATCAGCAATAATTGGCTTATTATATTCTCTAGCAACTGTAGCTGCGTCATAAATTGCTGTTAATTGTGGTACTCCAACTCCTGCAACTACACGAGTAGTACAAATTGATCCAGGTCCAATTCCTACTTTGACAACATCTACTCCAACTTCATATAAAGCTTTTGTTCCTTCACTTGTCGCAACATTACCTGCAATTAAAGTAATGTCTTTAAATTCTTGTCTGATTTCTTTAATTTTGCGAATTACTCCTGCACTGTGACCATGAGCAGTATCAATTACAATTGCATCTGCTCCAGCTTCAATTAATGCAGTAACACGTTCAAAAGTATCACTCGTTACTCCTACAGCCGCAGCAACTAATAGACGTCCATTTTCATCTAATGCTGCATTTTCTTCAATCGTATCCCAAGTCTTCACTTTTTGTACTTCTTGTGCTTGTTGTTCAATGCTCATATTTTTATGGATAACTCCTAAACCTCCAGCATTAGCCATAGCAATTGCCATTTGGTTTTCGGTTACAGTATCCATCCCTGCACTAATGAATGGAATATTTAATTTTACTTTTTCTGATAATTCTACCTGCATATTCACTTCATTTGGTAAAACGTGGCTTTCAGCAGGAATTAATAATACATCATCAAAGGTGTATCCTTTTTTAGCAAATTTTGTATCCCAATTGGTCATATTTTGTTGCGCCTCCTATAGTTTTTTATATATTGTTACTATTTTACTCTATATTAGGCAAAATAAAAAGACCGGAATTACTTCCGATCTTACTTTTATAAAAATTAATCTTCGTCTGCTACGAATGGTAATAATCCCATTACACGAGCGCGTTTAATCGCTGTAGTTAATTTACGTTGATATTTAGCGCATGTACCAGTTACACGACGAGGTAAGATTTTACCACGTTCTGAGATAAATTTTTTCAATAATTCAACGTCTTTGTAGTCGATTTCTTCGATGTGGTTTGCAGTGAAGTAGCAAACTTTACGACGACGACGTCCACCTCTGCGTTGTTGTGCCATAGTGTTCCCCTCCTATATTTTAAAATGGTAAGTCTTCATCTACGATGTCTCCAGTGTTTGAAAAACCTGAATCCATTGGCATTGAATGATTTTGATTCATGCTATCGTTCGTAGGTGTTGGTTGGAAAGAAGAAACCGGTGCACTATATGGATTGCTATCCATTGAGTTCATACCAGAGTCAAAAGATTGACCACCCATCATTGAGTTATTCATTCCTTGATCCTGACGTGGACGATCTAATAATTGGAAATCATCACAAACAACTTCAGTTACATAAACACGATGTCCTGTTTTATCATCGTAAGAACGAGTTTGTAAGCGACCACGTACGGCAATTTGTGAACCTTTACGTGTGTATTGAGCTAAGATTTCCGCAGGTTTACGCCAAATAACGCAATTGATGAAATCTGCTTCAATATTTCCTTCTTGATTTTTGAAGTTACGATTTACTGCTAAAGTGAAAGATAATACAGGAGTATTACCTGCAGTTTGACGTAATTCTGGATCTTTTGTTAGACGACCGATTAAAGTGACCGTATTAATCATAATTGTTTCTCCTTTCAATTATGTCGAAAATTCATTAAGCTTCTTTTTTAACGATCATATGACGTAAAATGTCATCATTGATTTTAGCTAAACGATCAAATTCGTTGATTGCGTCTGCGTTTGATGCAGAAACGTTAACGATGTGGTATAAACCTTCACGGAATCCACCGATTTCGTATGCTAAACGACGTTTTTCCCAATCTTTTGATTCTTCAACGTTTGCTCCGTTTTCTTTTAAGATGTTGTCAAAACGTTCTACTAAAGCAGTTTTTGCTTCTTCATCAATGTTTGGACGAATGATGTATAAAATTTCATAATTCGTTGTGTTGTTCATTGATTTCACCTCCTCTTGGACTATAAGGTTCTTATTTTCTAATAAGAACAAGGAAAGTATCGTTTGCCGATACTCACTTTTGCTATTATATCTGATTTCTTTTTATAAAGCAAATTCCTTTTTCTTATTTTTCTCTTTCAATTATTTATACGCAATTATAAATTGAAGCGCGCATAAATTTCATCAACATTTTGTAAATGATAGTTTAAATCGAAAAGTTGTGCGACTTTTTCTTGACCTAAAGTTTCTAACACACGTTCATTAGATTGGATTAATTCCATAAAGGATAATCCTTCTTCCCAAGCTTTCATTGCTAATGGTTGAACTAGGTCGTAAGCTTCTTCACGACTCATCCCTGCTTCGATTAATTCTAATAAAACACGTTGAGAGAAAATTAATCCTTGCGTAGACCAAACATTTTCTTTCATTCGTTTTTCATTAACGTATAGATTATCTAATACTTGATAGAAACGTTGTAACATGTAATCTAATAATGCAGTCGCATCTGGTAAAATAATACGTTCTACTGAAGAATGAGAAATATCACGCTCATGCCATAACGCTACATCTTCAAAAGCAGGAGTCATATAACCACGCATGACACGAGATAATCCACAAATATTTTCACTTGAGATTGGATTTCTCTTATGTGGCATCGCGCTCGATCCTTTTTGACCACGTTTAAATCCTTCTTCTACTTCACGAACTTCAGTACGTTGTAAGTGACGAATTTCAATAGCAAAGCGTTCTAAAGTTGTAGCAACTAAGGCCATAGAGCTCATGTATTCTGCATGTAGATCGCGTGGCAATACTTGAGTAGAAATTGGTTGTGGTTGTAATCCTAAAGAACGACATACTTCTTCTTCAATAAATAGAGGGACATTAGCAAATGTTCCAACTGCTCCACTAATTTTTCCAGTTTCTACTGCACGAGCTGATTTTAAAAATTGTTCTTGACGACGTAATAATTCAGCATAAAGACCCAGCAATTTCAACCCAAAAGTTGTAGGTTCTGCATGCACACCATGTGTACGTCCCATACAAATTGTATATTTATATTGCACAGCTAACTCTTTCACTAAAGCAATTAATTTTTCTAATTTTTCAGCAATTTGTGCATTCGCTTGACGCAATAAGTAGCCGTTAGCTGTATCCACAACATCGGTAGAAGTTAATCCATAATGGATCCATTTTTTTTCTGGTCCTAATTCTTCAGATAACATACGAGTAAAAGCCACTACGTCATGACGAGTTTCTTTTTCAATTTCTAACATACGAGGGCGATTTACTTTACATTTTTCTCTTAATAAAGCAGCATCTTCAGCAGGAATTTCTCCTAGCTTCACCCACGCTTCTACTACTTGTAGCTCTACCTCTAACCAAGCAGCTAATTTATTTTCTTCGCTCCAAATTTGGCGCATTTTTTCTGAACTATATCTTTCTAACATAAGTCTCCTCTATTTATTACGAATAATCGTTTGTGTACGGTCTGGTCCAACAGAGAAAATATCTACAGACAAACCAACTAATTCTTCAATGCGACGAATATAATTTTGCGTATTTTCTGGTAATTCCGCAAAGCTTTGGCATCCTGTGATATCTTCGTTCCAACCTGGTAATACTTCATAAATTGGTTTACAACGACTAATTTCTTCTAAAGAAGCTGGGTAGTAATGAATTTCTTTTCCGTCTAATTCATACCCTGTACAAATTTTCACTTCTTCTAAACCAGATAAAACATCTAAACAGTTTAAAGTTAATGTTGTTAATCCAGAAACACGACGAGCGTGGTTTAATACTACCGCATCAAACCAACCAATACGACGAGGACGACCTGTTGTTGTTCCATATTCTTTTCCTACTTCACGAATTTGTTGACCAATTTCATCAAATAATTCTGTTGGGAAAGGTCCTTCGCCGACACGAGAAGTATAAGCTTTACATACTCCAATAACTGTTGTAATTTCTTTTGGACCAACGCCTCCACCAATTGTTACTCCTCCAGCAATTGGGTTAGAAGAAGTAACAAATGGATAAGTACCATGGTCAATATCTAACATTACTCCTTGAGCACCTTCAAATAATACTTCTGCACCTTCTTTTAATGCTTCATCTAATAAATAAGAAGTATCTGTAACATGAGAAGCTAATCTTTTCGCTGCCGCTTGATACTCTTCATAAATAGGAGCAAATTGTAATGGTTCTCCACCATAAATTTCTACGATTTCTTTATTTTTTAACGCTAAGTTTTGTTCTAATTTTTCTTTGAATGTTTCTGGAGATAATAAATCTGCTACACGAATTCCACAACGATCTACTTTATCGCAGTAGCAAGGTCCAATTCCTTTACATGTAGTTCCAATTTTTTTATCTCCTTTCGCTGCTTCTTTTAACTCATCTAAACGAATATGATAAGGTAAAATGACATGCGCACGATTTGAAATATATAGATTATCTAATGAAATTCCTTCTGCTTCTAAATAATCCATTTCTTTAATAAGTGAAATTGGATTGACAACTACTCCATTGCCGATAATATTTTTCTTTTCTGGGAAAAAGATTCCAGATGGAATTAAATGTAATTTAAATTTTTTACCATCAAAAACGATAGTATGCCCTGCATTATCTCCTCCTTGATAACGAGCAATAATTTGTGCAGATTGGCTCGCAAAATCTGTTACTTTTCCTTTTCCTTCATCTCCCCATTGGGTTCCAACAATGACTGTACTTGACATAATAATTTCCTCACTTTTTTCTTCAATACATTCTTATTTAACTACTCATTATTCGTTTTTTCAACACAATATTTTTTTCTAATAGTATTATTTTTCGGATTATTCGTAAATGACGAACAATAAAAAAGAGACCTTCTTTTATAAGGTCTCTTTTCCTATTATTCTTCGATTGTATTTTCTTCTACTTCTGTGTTTTCTTCTTCGTCTTCTGCATGTTCAATAATATCTACTGTCGAAACCGTAGTTCCTTCTTCTAAGCGAATGATACGTACTCCTTGAGCAACACGTCCAATCGTTGAAATCGTATCTACAGCAAAACGAATCATCACTCCACGATTGGTCATTACTAAGACATCATCAGTATCGGTAACGGTACATAGAGCAACCAATCCACCAGTACGTTCTGTTTTTTGAAGTGTTTTTACCCCTTTACCGCCACGTTTTTTCACTGGATATGCACTAACTTCTGTACGTTTTCCGTATCCATTTTCTGTCACCACTAAAATTTGTGCTTCAGGGGATACGGTAGTTGCACCAATAACAAAGTCTCCTTCACGCAAGCGGATTCCACGAACTCCGGCAGCTGTTCTTCCCATCGAACGAACATCTTCTTCCATGAAGTTGATACTATATCCTTCATGAGTGGCAATCATAATTTGATCTGAACCACTCGTAACCATTACTTGAATTAATTCATCTTCATCTTTCAATTGAATAGCTTTTAATCCATTACTACGGATATTAGCAAAAGCAGCAAAAGCAGTACGTTTCACTAATCCGTTTTTCGTTACAAAGAATAATTCTTGTTTTGGATTTTCTAAATCAACTTTGATAATCGACTGGATACTTTCTTCTTCTTCCAAGCCCAGTAAATTAATTACAGGAATTCCTTTTGCATTACGGCTATATTCTGGAATTTCATACCCTTTTGCTTTGAACACTTTTCCTTTATTCGTAAAGAATAATAATAAATCATGAGTGGAGCAGGTTAAAATTGTTTGCATATCATCATCTTGATGCATGGACATTCCTTGAACTCCTCGACCACCACGACGTTGTGTACGGAATTCTGTATTCGCTAGACGTTTGATGTAACCATTATTAGTTAAAGTAATGACAATATCTTCTTGTTCAATTAAATCTTCATCTTCTAAGCTCAACACTTCACCGACTAGTAATTCCGTACGACGTGGATCATCAAAGCGACGTTGAATATCACGTAATTCATCTTCAATAATATGTAAAATACGTTCACGATGAGCTAAAATATCTTTCAAATCAGCAATCAAAACTAATAGCTCTTCGTATTCTTTTTCGATTTTCGCACGTTCTAATCCTGTTAAACGACGTAAGCGCATATCTAAAATGGCTTGTGCTTGAATTTCTGTTAAAGAGTAGTCAGAAATTAAAGCTTGTTTTGCTTCTTCATCAGAAGAAGAGTTGCGGATTAACTCAATAATCGCATCAATATGATCTAAAGCAATACGTAATCCTTCCAAAATATGCGCTCTTGCTTCTGCTTTTTTCTTATCAAACTCTGTACGACGACGAATAACAGATTCTTGGTGATCCAAATAATCTACTAAAATTTGTTTCAAGTTTAAAATTTTAGGAATTCCATTTTCAATCGCTAACATGTTAAAGCCAAAAGAAGTTTGTAAGTTCGTCATTTTATATAAATTATTTAAAACGACAGAAGCACTTGTGTCTTTGCGGATTTCAATGACAATTCGCATTCCTTCACGAGAAGATTCATCGCGAATGCTTGTAATGCCATCGATTTTTTTCTCACGCGCAAGTTGAGCCATACGCTCTACTAATTTAGCTTTATTTACCATATATGGTAATTCAGTAACGACAATCATTTCTTTACCGCTAGCTTTTGTTTCAATTTCTGTTCTTGCACGTAAAATAATGCTTCCGCGTCCTGTTTCATAGGCTTTTCGAATGCCAGATTTTCCCATAACTAGCCCACCAGTTGGGAAATCTGGTCCTGGAAGAACTTCCATTAAATCTGCGACTGTGCATTCTGGTTTTTCCATCAATAAATGGATGGCATCAATTACTTCGCCTAAATTATGTGGTGGAATATTTGTTGCCATCCCTACCGCAATCCCAGTTGTCCCATTGACTAATAAGTTAGGGAAACGAGCAGGTAAGACTTCTGGTTCTTTTTCTGAACCATCATAGTTATCGATGAAAGGAACAGTATCTTTTTTGATATCACGTAACATTTCTAGAGCAATTTTACTCATACGTGCTTCGGTATAACGCATCGCAGCAGCGCCATCACCATCGATAGAACCAAAGTTTCCGTGTCCATCCACTAACATTTGACGATAACTAAATGGTTGAGCCATACGTACCATAGACTCATAAATCGCAGAATCTCCATGAGGGTGGAATTTACCCATAACTTCTCCGACAATACGAGCTGATTTTTTATGTGGTTTATCTGGTAATACTCCTAATTCACTCATTCCATATAAAATACGGCGATGAACAGGTTTTAATCCATCTCGAACATCTGGTAATGCACGGGCTACAATGACGCTCATGGCATAGTCGAGAAAAGATTCTTTCATTTCTTCACTTAAATTGACATTATGAATATTTTCCGTCATTTGCTTCTCCTCTATTCTTATTAGATATCAATCGTTGCATAGTGTGCATTTTCTTCAATGAATTGGCGACGAGGTTCTACTTGATCACCCATCAACATTTCAAAAATACGATTTGCTTCTTCTGCATCATCAATGGTTACACGAGCCATTGCGCGATGTTCAGGATCCATTGTAGTTTCCCATAATTGATCTTCATCCATTTCCCCAAGACCTTTATATCGTTGAACAATTGGTTTTGGTGTTTTTGGTAGAGATTGTAATACTTGTTGTAATTGATCTTCTGCATCTTTTCCAGAAGGAACATAAGTAATATTTTTTCCTTGTTTTACTCCGTATAGTGGAGGTTGAGCAATGTAAACGTAGCCTTTTTCTACCAATGGACGCATATAACGATAGAACAATGTTAATAATAAAATGCGAATATGAGCTCCATCGACATCAGCATCGGTCATAATTACTAATTTATGATAGCGTGCTTTTTCCACATCAAAATCTTTACCAAATCCTGTTCCCATTGCAGTAAATAAAGAACGGATTTCTTCGTTAGCTAAAATTTTATCTAGTGTTGCTTTTTCCACATTCAAAATTTTCCCACGAATCGGTAAAATTGCTTGATAGTTACGGTCGCGTCCTTGTTTAGCAGATCCTCCCGCAGAATCCCCTTCGACGATAAACAATTCACATTTTTCCGCTTCACGACTAGAGCAATCCGCTAATTTACCAGGTAAATTACTAATTTCTAATTCATTTTTCTTACGAGTTGCTTCACGAGCACGTTTCGCTGCTAGGCGAGCTTTTGTCGCTAATAATGCTTTTTCCACTACTTTTTTCGCTACATTTGGATTTTCCATTAAGAATTTATCAAATGCTTCAGCAAATAAACGATCAGTAACACTACGAACTTCACTATTTCCTAGTTTTGTTTTCGTTTGTCCTTCAAATTGAGGTTCAGGGTGTTTGATAGAAATTACCGCAGTTAATCCTTCACGCACATCTTCCCCCATTAATTTATCATCATTTTCTTTAATCATTTTTTGACGACGAGCATAGTTATTGATAACACGAGTCAATGCAGATTTAAATCCAGATTCATGCATCCCACCTTCATAAGTATGGATGTTATTAGCAAAACTTAAAATTTTAGATTGGTAGCCACTTGTATATTGCATAGCTACTTCGATGGTGATATTATTTTGCTCTCCTTCACAGTAAATTGGTGGTTCAAAAAGGACTTCTTTCTCATCATTTAAAAATTCTACATAGCTACAAATCCCACCTTCGTAGTGGTATTCGCGTTGTTGTTCTTGACCTTTTCTTTTATCTTCAATCGTAATTTTTAAACCACGATTTAAGAAAGCTAATTCACGAACACGAGTCGCTAAAGTATCAAAATTAAAGACGGTTGTTTCTTTAAAAATCGTTGGATCTGGTACAAAATGCACTTCTGTCCCACGACGATCTGTATCCCCAATGATTTTTAAATCATCAACTACTTGTCCACGTTTATATTCTTGGAAGTAAATATGTCCGTTTTTATAAACTTTAACATCTAAAGAGGTAGATAGAGCATTAACTACAGAAGAACCTACACCATGTAAGCCTCCAGAAACTTTATAGCTTCCACCGCCAAATTTTCCTCCTGCGTGCAACACAGTAAATACAGTTTCTACCGCTGGACGTCCTGTTTTTTCTTGAATATCAACGGGAATTCCTCGTCCATTATCGATAACTGTAATACTATTATCCTCTTCAATAATGACATCAATTTTTGTCGCAAAACCTGCTAAGGCTTCGTCAATAGAGTTATCGACAATTTCCCAAACTAGGTGATGTAATCCTTGTTCACTCGTTGAACCAATATACATTCCTGGGCGTTTGCGAACTGCTTCTAATCCTTCTAATACTTGGATTTGACTTGCATCATAATTTTGCGCATTGTTTTCTAGTTCTTTATTTTCCACGATCTTTTTTCAATAGTCTTCTTTTATTACAAAAAAGCTATTGTGCTCCTTTCTCATTATTCTTCTGAAATTGTCGTAATTTCTCCTGCTTTCACTTCAAATATTTTTGGCTTCACTTTCATTTTGCCTTCTAGATGCTCTAGTGTAGTGGTCGTAATAAAAGTTTGCACTCGATTTTCTAAAATCTGTAATAAGCGCATCTGTCGTTCATCATCTAACTCACTCATCACATCATCTAGTAATAACACCGGATATTCTCCTAGGGTTTGAGCAATATATTCTACTTCCGCTAATTTAATGCTCAAAATCAATAATCTCTGCTGACCTTGAGAAGCAAAACTCTTTGCCTCTTTATTATTCATTTTTAAAATCCAATCATCTCGTTGAATTCCTAATTTTGTCGCCCTCTGCTGTTGATCTTTTTCTCGATTCTTCTGCAAATAATGTAAAAACACTTCTTTTTGTTCTTCTTCAGATTTTGCCAAAGGGATACTTGGTAAATAAGTTAATGTTAATTCTTCTTTTTCTTGTGTTAAAAAACGATAAATCTCGGTCGCAAATTCTCCTAGCCGATTTAAAAAATCAGCACGTAAACGCATAATCTTACTTCCATAATCTGATAACTGCTCATCTAAAATATCAAGATACAATGCATCCCATTTTCCTTTTTGCAAGCATTGATTTCTTTCTTTTAATAATTTTTGATATTGAGAAAGTAATTGCAGATAATAGTGATTACGAAATCCTAATTCTTGATCAAGAAATTTTCTTCGTTGAGAAGGAGAACCTTTAATTAAAAACAGATCATCTGGACAAAAAAGAATAACATGAAATTGACCAATATATTCACTGGCCTTTTTTTGGATCAAATGATTGAAACGTAAAATCTTTCCTTTGTTTTTTGCTGAATATGCATAGGATAAAGGAAAAGAACCTGTTTGCTT
Organism: Catellicoccus marimammalium M35/04/3; assembly: GCF_000313915.1. Lineage (NCBI taxonomy): Bacteria > Bacillati > Bacillota > Bacilli > Lactobacillales > Enterococcaceae > Catellicoccus > Catellicoccus marimammalium. Next base: position 73,308 of record NZ_AMYT01000019.1, on the reverse strand, counting down.
TTCAATTTCTCCTTGAATTAAAGTATTTTCTTCTTGCCAATGTAATAATTCTCCGTCTTTTGTTGTCCGGTGACTTCTTGTAGCAGATAAAACATAAATACTCTCTAATAAATTTGTTTTCCCTTGTCCATTATTACCAATAAAGATATTTAAACTAGGAGAAAACGAAACTGTTAGAGAGTGATAATTACGATAATTTTGCAAAGTTAATGTTTTGATTATCATGTTAGGCCTCGACAATATGATAGGTGCGCTCTCCTGGTAATTCGACAGTCATACCTGCATATAACTTTCGACCACGGCGATTTTCTAATTCTTGATCTACATAAACAGTATTTTCTTGTAGATACCATTTTGCTTCACCGCCACTACCAATTTCTGCGATATCTTTTAAAAATTGACCTAAAGTAATATATTCTGTTTGTAGGGGATATGATTCCACCATTTTTTCACCTACTTTCCCTTATACTTCTTCTAATATTATACTATTTTTTTACCTCATCTTCAATATTTCGCGTTTTTTTACGGTTTATAGCCTTTTTTTCATTTTTAGACATTTTTATCATTTTTCAGATAATTCATAATAAACAAAAAAAGAGAGCCTAAGCTCTCTTTTTTCATTAATTTGTACGAACCGGTGTAATTAATTCAATCAATGGTTTTTCATTCAATGGTGTAATAGTGAAAGGACGAACAGGACTGATAAATTGAATTTTCACTTCTTCTCCCTTAAATGCTTGTAAAGCTTGTTGTACATACATTGGATTGAAAGAAATCGTTAAATCTTCTCCCGTTACATCTCGACACTCTAATTCTTCTTCGACGTAACCAATTTCTGGACTTTGACTAGATAAAACAATACGTTGTGCAGTGATTTGCATTTTAACAATATTGCTTGTTGCTTTTTCAGCTAGTAAAGAAGCACGAGCAATAGCTGCATTTAGATAATGGCTATCAAAAACAGCACTAGTAATAAATTCTTTTGGAATTAAACGGTCTGTATCTGGGTAATTCCCTTCTAATAAGCGAGTATAGAAAGAAATGCGCTCTGTTTTAAACAATGCTTGATTATCTGTCATACTGATAGTAATAAATTCGTCTTTATTACGGAAAGTTTTGGATAATTCCGTTAAGCTTTTAGCTGGTAAAACAATATCAAATTCTGTATCTTTCGTATCCATTGGTAAAATACGTTGACTTAAACGATGGCTATCTGTAGCTACTGCCTTAAAGATGCCATCTTTCAATACAAAATGAACCCCAGTTAAAATTGGACGAGTTTCTTGTTTTGAAGCTGCAAAAGTAGTTTCGGAAATTAATTCTTCTAAAAGATGAACTGGAATTTCTAAAATAGATTCTTGAGATACTTTTGGTAATTGTGGATAATCATTGGCACTATGACTATTTAAATGGAATAATGCTGATCCAGAAGAAATAGCCACTTGTTGGTTTGACATTTGTTCTACCACTACTTCTTGTTGTGGTAATTTATTTACAATGCTGTTGAAGAAGCGAGCAGGTAATACTAGGCCTCCTTCTTCTTGAATGATTAATTCAGCATCTTTATCAGCAGATGGAATTTCTAGTTCAATAGAAATATTTCCATTACTAGCAGTCAAAAATAGACTCGTTGCTTTAGCGACAATTTTAACTCCAGAAAAAATTGGATTAATAACTTTTGAATCAATAGCTGTTAAAATAGTTGCTAATTTATTTTGTAGAAAAGAACGATTCATTGTAAATTTCATGGTAACCCCTCCATATAGATAGATAGTATTAATATATTATTATTATTATAGACCCCATTTTTTTGTGGATAAATGGCTGTACCCCTTGTGTTTTAAGCAAAACAGTTGTGGAAAACAGTGTGGAAAGTTGTCTAGTTATCCACAATATTGTGGATAACTGATGTGGATAACTGTTGTTCCAATGTAGAAATATCTTCTGCTAATGCTTCATCTTGCTTCATATTTTTTTCAATTTTTTCGATGGAATACATAATCGTTGTGTGATCTTTTCGATTAAAAATAACTGCAATTTTGTCAAACGGCAGTTGTAATTCCTTACGAATTAAATACATAGCAATCTGTCTTGGTTGTGAATATTTTTTTGCTCTTCCTTTTCCTAATAATTCTTCCAGTGAAATATGGTAATAATCTGCTACAAGTTCTTGAATTTGTTGGTAGTTGATTTCATTGTCAGGAATACTTTCCATTAAAGGAATTATTTGTGGAGAGCCGACTTCATGTTGCAGTGCCGCTTTTACCATTGCTAAATTGATAATTTCATTATAATTATCCATTTGTAATTCACTATGAAGGTAAAGCATAATTGATTTTAATGCAGATTCTAAATCACGGACATTTCGATCATATTTACTCGCGATGTAATGTAATGCTGAATCTTCCAAATTTAGTCCTAAATCCAACGATTTTTTATGCAAAATTTTAATTCGTGTTTCAAAATCTGGAGATTCGATATTTGCTCTTGTTCCCATTCCACATCGTGAACTTAATCGTTCATCAAACTTATCTAATTCTTTAATAGAACGATCGCTTGTTAAAACAATTTGTTTTTTACTATTATATAGTTCTTCAAAAGTATAGAAAAATTCATCTTGTGTTTTCGTTTTATCAATGAAGAATTGGATATCATCAATAAATAAAGCATCCACATTACGATATTTTTCGCGGAAATTAGATAAAGCCACAGTATTGTTCGATTGAGAAGCAATTTTAGTAAACTCGTTAATAAAAGTTTCTGAGGGAATCAATTTAATATTTGCATTTGGATTTTTGGCTAATAATTCATTGGCAATCGCATGCATGAGGTGGGTTTTTCCAAGACCACTTGGTCCATAAAGAAATAATGGATTATATAAATCTCCAGGACGTTCTACTACGGCGTTAGCAGCGGTGAAGGCCATACGATTATTTTTTCCGCATACAAAATTTTGAAAAGTGTAATCCCCATTAATAGAAGAATTTTTTACTTTCGCTACTTCTTGTTGTACTTGTGGAGTACTAGATAATAGGTAAGAAACTTCTATTTCTTTTCCTGTATAATTGTAGCAAACTTCTTTTAACACTGGTTCTAACTTCATTTTCCAATGATCAATAATATAATCTGCAGGTAAAGATAAAGTAATATGTTCTTCATCAAATTCAACAATATGAGCAGGTTCTATCCAATGTCGTAAGCTAGCACTGGAAATATTTTCTAAACATTTTTGTTGAAAGTCACTCCAAATACTATCTTGAGTAGTTGGTAACATAAAGTCCCTCCTTTCTATTCGTCAAAAATCTTTATTTATTTTAGCACACACCACCTCATTTATCCACATTGATTGTGGATAAATCATCTTTCCACCGATATAGAGTCGATATTGTGGATAAAATTGTGGATAACTTTAAAAAGTATCCACAGTATATCGAGGAAAATAAAAGTTATCCACAATAGTAAAGCGGCGATATAGCCACTGTTTTAGGTGTGTTTGTCTATTTATCCACAGAGTTATCCACAATTTGATTTATCCACCGATATAGAGTCGATACTGTGGAAAGTTTTTCTTTTTTATTGTGGATAACTTTGAAAATCAAAGAAAAAACACACTGGCGATATTGTAGTTATCCACAATGGATTGTGGATAACTTACTTCTCTTTTTATGTTTTTATTTAAAGAAGGAATTGCGAGAAACACTTGACAAAGTTCAATAACGATATTTATAATTGAAAAGTACATATATGCGCATGTTCAATTTCGGAAAAGTGGAGGTGAACAGAAATGAAAAGAACATATCAACCAAACAAACGTAAACGTCAAAAAGTACATGGATTCCGTAAACGTATGAGTACTAAAAATGGACGCCGCGTTTTAGCAGCTCGTCGTCGTAAAGGAAGAAAAGTTTTATCTGCTTAAGCCGCTGTTCTACAGTGGTTTTTTTTTATCCTTTTTTCTGTTACTATGGACAATGAGATAAAATTTTTTTAGATGAAAGAGATGATTATGAAAAAGACGTATCGTATTAAGAAAGAACAAGATTTTCAAGAAATTATTAACGCTCGTGCGTCTTTCGCTAATCGACATCTCGTTTTATTTATACGAGATCGCAAAGATGGAAATCATTTTCGAGTAGGACTTTCTGTTGGGAAAAAAATTGGAAATGCCGTAATGAGAAATCGTGTGAAACGACAATTACGGGTAGCAGTGCAAGAATTAAAGCCCAATCTTATGCAAGGAATGGATTTAATTTTAATTGCACGCCCAAGAATTACCCAGCTTTCTACGAAAGAAGTGATAAAAAATGTACGCCATGTTTGTAGTTTAGCCGGAGTTATCATAGAGGAGGACGACAAGTGAAAAAGAAATCATATTGGAAAAAACGCTTATTGCTACTAGTCGCTATGTCTGTTTTACTATTTGTTCTAACAGGTTGTGGTACAGGACAAATTACAGCACACAGCACAGGAATTTGGGATCGTTATATTGTTTATAACTTTGCTCGTTGTATTTCCTTCTTATCTTTTGGAGGAAATCACGCACTAGGGATTATTTTATTTACAATTATTTTGCGTATTATCTTGTTACCATTGATGCATTATCAAACAAAACAAATGCGTCGTACACAAGAAATTCAGCCAAAATTAAAAGAGTTACAACAAAAGTACTCATCTCGTGATCCAGAGACCCAACGTAAATTAAATGAAGAAACTCAACGTTTATATTCAGAATATAATGTAAATCCATTTTCTGGATGTTTACCATTATTAATTCAAATGCCAATTTTAATGGCGTTATGGCAAGCATTATCTCGTGTAGAAACATTAACAAATGGTCATTTCTTATGGATGGACTTATCTCAACCAGATCCATACTTTATCTTACCATTACTAGCAGCTATCTTTACTTATATTGCTTCTAAATTAACAAGTATGAGTCAAATTGAGTCTAACGTTTCTATTACAATTATGAACATTGCAATGCCAGTGATGATTTTCTTCATGGGTATGAATTTAGCGAGTGGGTTATCTTTATACTGGGTAGTTTCAAATGCTTTCCAAGTGGTACAAACATTATTAATCAATAATCCATTTAAAATTCGTAAAGAGCGTGAAGAAAAATTACGTAAAGAACGCTATTTACAAAGCAAACTTTACCACGCACAAAGCCCAAATCGTAATAAGAAAAAGAAAAAATAAGATAAGAGAACCATTAAGATATTGGTTGACATCTATATCTATTTCTATTATATTTTAGACATAATCGAGAATAAATTAATCAATCGAATTTATTCGTTCGAATCATTCTTATCATGTAATATACGATGGTAAAGTAGTCAAAGTGCTTTTTCATCCTCGCAACTGCAGGGTGAGAGCACTTTTTTTGCGTATATGCGGAACAAGGAAAGGTTGGAAAATACTATGAATATTACGAGTGAATTTGATACGATTGCAGCGATTTCTACTCCTCCTGGAGAAGGGGCACTGCATATTGTACGTTTGAGTGGAGAAGATGCTCTATCTATCATTGATCAAATTTATCGCCAAGGAACAAAAAAATTATCAGAAGTACCTAGTCATACAATCCATTACGGACATATCGTTGATCCTAAAACAGAAGATGTAATCGATGAAGTAATGGTAACTGTAATGAAAGCACCAAAGACTTACACAAGAGAAGATGTAGTAGAAATTAACTGCCACGGTGGAGTGGTCGTTGTGAATGAAGTATTACAATTACTTTTACGTGTTGGTGCTCGTTTAGCTGAGCCTGGAGAATTTACAAAGCGTGCCTTTTTAAATGGCCGTATTGATTTGTCACAAGCTGAGGCAGTTATTGATTTAATTACAGCCAAGACTGCAAATTCAAGAGAAATGGCGGTTCAACAATTAGATGGAAAATTATCTACTTGGATTCGTGAAGTTCGTGGAAAAATCTTCCAAACTTTAGGAGAAGTGGAAGTAAATATTGACTATCCAGAATATGATGATGTGGAATTAGTAACAAGTGAAAAATTAAATCAATGTGCAGGTGAAGTCATTACTGAATTAGATGAAGTTTTGGCGAGTGCAACTCAAGGTAAGATTTTACGTGATGGTCTAGCTACTGCGATTATTGGCCGACCAAATGTCGGAAAATCTAGTCTTTTAAATGATTTACTACGAGAAGATAAAGCAATTGTAACCGATATCGCAGGAACAACACGAGATGTAATTGAAGAATACGTCAATGTAGAAGGAGTACCGTTAAAACTGATTGATACGGCAGGAATTCGTGAAACTGAAGATATTGTAGAACAAATTGGAGTAGAACGAAGTCGAAAAGCCTTAGCTGAAGCAGATCTTGTTTTACTATTATTGAATAATAATGAGGAACTGGGTGAAGAGGACATTGCTCTACTAAAAGCTACGGAAGATAGCGACCGCATTATTATCTTGAATAAGATGGATTTACCAAGTCATCTTGATCGAACAGAATTACAAAAATATCTAAAACCAAACGAAAACTTTTTAGAAATTTCTATTCGAGCACAAGAAGGAGTGCGCCAAGTAGGAAAAGCTATTCATGATCGTTTCTTCCAAGGAGAAATTCAACGTGATCATTTATATATTTCTAATGTACGTCATATTCATTTACTAGAAGAAGCTAAAAGTGCACTAGAGGAAGTACAACAAGCGATTGGTATGGGATTACCTATTGATCTTTGTCAAATGGATATGGTTCGTGCTTGGAATTTATTAGGAGAAATCACTGGTGATAGTGTTCAAGATGAATTGTTAGACCAACTATTTAGTAATTTTTGTTTAGGAAAGTAGGAGAAATATGGAAACAAATTATGATGTCATCGTTGTTGGGGCAGGTCATGCTGGAAGTGAAGCTGCCTTAGCAAGTGCTCGCATGGGATGCGAAACATTACTATTAACAATGAATTTAGACATGGTAAGCTTTATGCCATGTAACCCGTCTGTAGGAGGACCAGCGAAGGGAGTAGTCGTTCGTGAGATTGACGCCCTTGGTGGTGAAATGGGGAAAAATACAGATAAAACTTGTATTCAAATGAGAATGTTAAACACAGGGAAAGGTCCAGCAGTTCGTGCATTACGTGCTCAAACGGATAAAGATGAGTATTCTCGTGAAATGAAACGTACGATTGAAGAGCAAGAACATTTAACTTTACGTCAAGCTCAAGTTGTCGATTTAGTAATTGAAGATGGAGTTTGTAAAGGAGTAGTGACTTCAACAGGAACTACTTATCATAGTAAAGCAGTAATCATTACTGCAGGTACAAGTTTACGTGGAGAAATCATTATTGGCGAATTGAAATATTCTTCTGGACCTAATAACTCCATGCCAGCAGTAGCGTTAGCGGATTGCTTGAAGAAAAATGGTTTAGAAATTGATCGTTTTAAAACTGGAACTCCTCCACGTATTAAATCAAGTTCTATCGATTATAGTCAAACGGAAGAACAACCAGGAGATATTGAACCCCATAGCTTCCATTTTTCAGAAGAACAAAATACAGATTATGTCGATGATCAATTATCTTGCTGGTTAACATATACAAACGAAAAAACACATGAAATTATCCGTAATAACTTACATCGTGCGCCAATGTTTACTGGAATTATCGATGGAGTTGGTGCGCGTTATTGTCCATCTATTGAAGATAAAATTGTTCGTTTCGCTGATAAAGAACGTCATCAATTATTCTTAGAACCAGAAGGAAGAGATACAGAAGAAATTTACGTTCAAGGATTATCTACTTCTATGCCTGAAGAAGTACAAACTGAAATGTTACAATCTGTAGCTGGATTAGAAAAAGCAGAAATGATGCGTACAGGATATGCCATTGAATATGATGTTGTTTTACCTTACCAATTAAAACCAACTTTAGAAACAAAAGTAATTGAAAACTTATATACTGCAGGTCAAACTAACGGAACAAGTGGTTATGAAGAGGCAGCAGGACAAGGATTAATGGCAGGAATCAATGCGGCTCTAAAAATCCAAGGAAAAGAACCTTTCATTTTGGGTCGCGATGAAGCTTATATCGGAGTAATGATTGATGACTTGGTTACTAAAGGAACATTAGAACCTTATCGTTTATTGACTAGTCGTGCAGAATATCGTTTATTATTACGTCATGACAATGCCGATTTACGTTTAACAGAAAAAGGACATGAAATTGGTTTAGTTACCGATGAAGCTTATGATGAATTCTTGAAGAAAAAAGAAGCGATTGAGAAAGAAAAAGAACGTCTATCTCACATTCGTCTAAAACCAACACAAGAGTTACAAGAATACTTAACGTCTATTTCTTCAGCACCATTAAAAGATGGAATTTTAGCGAGCGAATTATTAAAACGTCCAGAAATTTCTTATTTAGGATTAAGACCATTCCTAGGAGAAGATACACCAGAGTTACCTGGAACGATTATTGAACAAATTGAAATTCAAATCAAATATGCTGGATATATTCGTAAAGCAGAAGCTGAAGTAGAAAAACTAAAACGTTTAGAAGCGAAGAAAATTCCAGAAGATTTAGACTTTATGGCAATTGAAGGATTAGCCATTGAAGCGAGAGAAAAATTGAGTAAAATTAATCCACGTACGATTGCTCAAGCTAGTCGTATTAGTGGAGTAAATCCAGCAGATATCAGTGTCCTAATGGTTTACTTAGAACAAGGGAAAATGAAACGTAAATAAAAAAAGAGTGGGTCACCACTCTTTTTTGTTTCACGTGAAACAATTTATAGTGTTAAGAGAAGTTATTCTATGTTACAGTTGAATAGTAATCTAAGATGAAGGAGGAAAAAAGTTGCAAGAAGAAGCATTCATTCAATATTTAATGGATCACTATCAAGTAGAGTTAACAGAAAAACAAAAAGAACAGTTTGCTAAATACTATGAAATTTTAGTGGAATGGAATCAAAAAATGAATTTAACGGCAATTACAGAAAAAAATGAAGTTTATTTGAAACATTTTTTAGATTCTCTTTCTTTAATTTCAGCTACAAACTGGGAAGAAGTAACTACGGTTTGTGATGTGGGGGCGGGTGCTGGCTTTCCAAGCTTACCTTTAAAAATTGTCTTTCCTCATTTAAAAATCACGATTGTTGATTCTTTAAATAAGCGTATTCAATTTTTAAATCATTTATGCCAAGAACTAGGGTTAGATGGAGTATGTTGCTACCACGATCGAGCAGAAACTTTTGGGCAAAATCCAGAATTTCGTGAACAATTCGATGTTGTAACTGCAAGAGCAGTTGCACGCTTAAATATCTTAGCTGAATTATGTGTTCCTTTAGTAAAAAAAGATGGATTATTTATTGCTTTAAAAGCAAGTAAGGGACGTGAAGAATTAGCAGAAGCTAAAAAAGCATTAGAGGCGCTAGGAATTACATCGGTAGAAGTAGAAACTTTTGCTTTACCAATTTGTGACGATCCAAGACAATTGTTCATTATGAAAAAAGGGAAATTGACACCTAAAAAATATCCTCGTAAACCAGGACTTCCAAATAAAAAACCATTATAGGAGGTCAAAAGATGAAAAAAATCATTGCGGTCTCTAACCAAAAAGGTGGCGTAGGAAAAACAACCACAAGTATTAACTTAGCAGCCGGTTTAGCAGATAAAGGATATCAAGTATTACTAATTGATTTGGATGCCCAAGGAAATGCAACGAGTGGACTTGGAGTTTATCAATTTTCTTATGATATGTATGATGTGATTCGTGGTCGAAAATCATTGCGCGAAATCATCCAACCTACTTATCGTGAAGGATTAAGTGTAGCCCCTGCCAGTGTACAATTAGCTGGAGCAGACATCGAAATTGCTGAGGCAAAACATCGTGAATATTTTTTACAGAAAGCCTTGCAAGAAGAAAAAGAAATGTGGGATTATATTATTATTGATTGTCCTCCTTCTTTAGGATTAATGACTTTGAATGCTTTTTGTGCAGCAGATTCTGTCTTAATTCCTGTGCAATGTGAATATTATGCTTTAGAAGGACTAAGTCAATTATTGAATACAATGCGTTTAGTACAAAAACATTTTCATCCTCAATTAAAAATTGAAGGAGTATTGTTAACGATGCAAGATGCTCGCACAAATTTAGGAATGGAAGTTGGCGAAGAGGTGCGTAAGTACTTTAAGGACAAGGTTTATCAAACTGTGATTCCTCGTAATGTCCGTCTATCAGAAGCACCAAGTCATGGAAAAGCAATTATGGATTATGATGCTCGTTCCAAAGGAGCTCAAGCTTATTTACAATTTGTTGAGGAGGTAGATCAATGAACCATCATGGATTAGGAAGGGGAATGGCTGCCTTTTTTCCAGAAGAAGAAAAATTAGAAATAGAAGTAGTGGAAGAAATTGCCTTAGATCAATTGCGTCCCAATCCTTATCAACCAAGAAAAGTTTTTGATGAAGCGGCCTTAGATGAATTAGCACAATCTATTGAAAAAAATGGAATCTTTCAGCCGATTCTAGTTCGAAAATCTTCTGTTTTTGGTTATGAAATTATTGCTGGAGAGCGCCGTTTCCGTGCGAGTCAAAAATTAAAAAAAGAAACGGTTCCTTGTATTGTTCGTCAATTAGCAGATGAAGAAATGATGCAAATTGCGGTGTTAGAAAATTTACAACGAGAAGATTTGACGCCATTAGAAGAAGCACAGTCTTATGATACATTAATGAAGCAATTGAACATTACACAAGAGCAGTTAGCTCAGCGCTTAGGGAAAAGTCGTTCTTATATCGCCAATTATTTGCGCTTATTATCTTTACCGCCAGCCATTCAAGAGATGGTAACGAATAAAGAATTAGCGGTTGGGAAAGCTCGGGCAGTTCTAGGATTAAAATCAGAAAAAGAACAATTAGCTTTTGCTAAAAAAATTATCGCAGAACAATGGAACGCTCGAGAAGTTGAACAACATTTAAAGGAATGGCAAGAAAAGGCATTATCAAAAAAACAAAAAGAACAAAAGGCTCGTTCTATCTATGAAGAGAAAATAGAAAATGAATTACGCCATAAATTCCAAATCCCAGTTGAATTAAAACGAAAAGGGAAAAAAGTTGAATTACTTTTTGCTGATGATTCAGACTTTGCTACTTTTTTAGACCAATTAGAAATAGGAGAGGGAGGATAAGGATGGATTATCAAATTGGAGATATTGTTGCAATGAAAAAACTACATGCTTGTCAAACGAGCTTGCCTGTAAAGCAACAAAAAAATGAATGGGAAATTACTCGTGTAGGGGCAGATATTAAGATTCGTTGTTGTCATTGTCAACGAATCGTTATGATGCCACGACCAGAGTTTGATAAAAAATTAAAAAAAATTATTAGAAGAAAAGAGGAAGAATCATGTCTTTAACCGCAGGAATTGTTGGATTACCTAATGTAGGAAAATCAACATTATTTAACGCAATTACAAAAGCAGGAGCAGAAGCTGCAAACTATCCTTTTGCGACTATCGAACCAAATGTTGGGATTGTTGAAGTGCCAGATGCTCGTTTGCAAAAATTAACAGAATTAATTACACCAAAGAAAACAGTACCTACAACTTTTGAATTTACAGATATTGCTGGAATCGTCCGTGGAGCAAGTAAAGGAGAAGGATTAGGGAACCAATTTTTAAGTAACATTCGTAATGTGGATGCAATTTGCCACGTAGTTCGTTGTTTTGATGATGAAAATATTACTCACGTAGATGGTAAAGTAGATCCATTATCTGATATTGAAACCATCAACTTAGAATTGATTTTAGCCGATTTAGAATCTGTTGATAAACGTATTACTCGTGTACAAAAAATTGCTAAAACAAAAGATGCAGAAGCTGTTAAAGAGTATAATGTATTGGTGAAAATCAAAGAAGCATTAGAAAATAATTTACCTGCACGTTCTGTAGAAATTACTGAGGAAGAACAACCCATCGTCCGTAACTTATTCTTATTAACTTCAAAACCAGTTCTTTATGTAGCTAATGTAGCAGAAGAAGATTTAGCTGATTTAGAAAATAATGCTTATTTACAAAGCGTAAAAGAATATGCTGCTAATGAAGGTGCTGAAGTCATTGCCGTTTGTGCTCGTGCTGAAGAAGAAATTGCTGAATTAGAAGAGGACGAAAAACAAGAATTTTTAGAAGCTTTAGGCATTGAAGAATCAGGATTAGATCAATTAATTCGTGCAGCTTATCATTTATTAGGATTAGCTACTTACTTTACAGCTGGAGAAAAAGAAGTTCGTGCTTGGACATTTAAACGTGGTATGAAAGCACCACAAACTGCAGGAATCATTCACTCTGACTTTGAACGTGGATTTATTCGTGCGGAAACTGTTTCTTTTGATGATTTAATGAAATATGGTTCTATGACAAAAGCCAAAGAAGCAGGTCGTGTCCGTCTAGAAGGAAAAGACTATGTAGTTCAAGATGGCGATATTATGGAATTCCGATTCAACGTATAGGAGAGTTAATAATGGCAGAAAAAAAGGTAGAAACAGTAAATGAAAAATCCTTTGAGGAAATGAAAGCAGAAAATGAGCAATATGCACAAAAATTATCTAAACGTAGTGAACAATATATTTATGAATTAAAAAAGAAATTAAGTGATCACTACAATGTAGAAAAACAAGAACGTGTACTCAATGAATTATTACCAAAATTAGTAGAGGGGCAACGTAAAGGAGAAACTGCTCGTCAACAATTTGGTACAGTAGATGAATGCGTGAAATTAATTTTAGAAGGACCAAAAGTACCACCAAAAGAAATGCCATTTTGGCAAATGTGGTTAGATAATAGTTTGATGGTCTTTGCGATTTTAGGAGCAATGAGCGGAATCATTGGATTGTTCTCACAAAAACCAATGATGATGGGAGTTACTTCTATGATTTTATCTGCTGCTTGTGGTGGAGTTGTCTTTTGGGCATTATATCACTTCATTTATCGCTATGATCGTCCAGGAGCAGATCGTAGTAAAAAACCAAAAACTTGGAAATCTGTAGTGATTATTACTGCCTTAATGTTAATTTGGATGGCAATTTTACAAATGACGATGGTCTTCTTACCAACAAGCTTGAACCCAGCCTTCTCACCAATTTTAACATTATTGGTTTCTGCAGCAGTGTATGGTATCCGTACATTACTAAAACGAAAATTGGGCTATAAAGGTAGCTTTTTCACTCGTGCATAGCGAGAATAAATAACCGTGTCGGGGGGCGACACGGTTTTTTTATTGGCAAGAGAAAAGATAAATGCTATAATGTTAAACGTTACAGCTTCCCGATAGGATTTATCTGTACGGATAAAGATGCCTTGTAACCGATTCATTAAGGGGGAATAGAAAAATGGAAAAAGAAAAAAAATTATTTACTTCCGAATCCGTAACGGAAGGACATCCAGATAAGTTAGCGGACCAAATTAGTGATGCGATTTTAGATGCGATTTTGGAAAAAGATCCAATGGCACGCGTTGCTTGTGAAACAGCGGTAACTACTGGATTAGTATTGGTGTTTGGTGAAATTACAACAAGTACTTATGTTGATATTCAAAAAGTCGTTCGCCAAGCGATTAAAGATGCTGGTTATACTCGTGCTAAATATGGTTTTGATGGAGATACTTGTGCTGTGCAAGTAGCGATTGATGAACAATCTCCAGACATTGCTCAAGGGGTAGACCAAGCGTTAGACCAATCTACGGATGAAAATAGCGATACAGGTGCTGGAGACCAAGGCTTAATGTTTGGTTTTGCGATTGATGAAACAGAAGAATTAATGCCATTACCAATTGCGTTAAGTCATCGTTTAACAAAACGTCTAGCAGAAGTTCGTAAAGAAGGAATTTTACCTTACTTACGTCCAGATGGAAAAGCACAAGTAACGGTAGAATATGATGAAAATGATAAAGCCAAACGTATTGATACGATTGTTTTAAGTACACAACATGATCCAGATGTATCTTTAGAACAAATTCAAAAAGATATGCGTACTTATGTCATTGACGAAGTAATGCCAAAAGAATTATTAGATGAAGATACAAAATATTATATTAATCCAACCGGCCGTTTTGTTATCGGTGGCCCTTGTGGAGATGCAGGATTAACAGGACGTAAAATTATCGTAGATACTTATGGTGGATATGCTCGTCATGGTGGTGGAGCTTTCTCAGGAAAAGATGCAACAAAAGTAGACCGCTCTGCTAGTTATGCTGCTCGCTATATTGCCAAAAATATTGTCGCTGCTGGTTTAGCTCATAAATGTGAAGTTCAATTAGCTTATGCGATTGGTGTGGCAGAACCTGTATCTATTGCCATTGATACTTTTGGTACTAGTGAGTATACAGAAGAGCAATTAATTGCTGCCGTTCGTAAAGTCTTTGATTTACGCCCAGCAGGAATTATTAAAATGTTAGACTTACGTCGACCAATTTATAAACAAACAGCAGCTTATGGTCACTTCGGTCGTACCGATGTAGATTTACCATGGGAACGTACAGATAAAGTAGATGCATTAAAAGCTGCGTTAACTAAATAATAAGTAACACAAAAGAGGAGACTGAGCCTATATACTCGTCCCTCTTTTTTGTTGTAATAAATACAAAAAAGAAAGGAAAGAAGATGACAAAACAAAGAAAATTAGTAGTTACAACTGCCTTGTTTATCGCTACTTTTATGTCTGCCATTGAAGGAACAATCGTAACGACAGCGATGCCAACAATCATTGCTTCTTTAGATGGTTTAGCGATTATGAACTGGGTATTTTCAATTTATTTATTAATGAGTGCGATTATGACACCCATTTATGGAAAATTAGCCGACCGCCAAGGGAGAAAAACAGTATTTATTATCGGAATTTCTATTTTTATTATTGGTTCTACTCTTTGTGGTTTCTCACAAAGTATGGAATTTTTAATTGTCTCTCGTGCCATTCAAGGAATTGGGGCTGGCTCTATTTTACCTTTATCTTTAACGATTATTGCTGACCTATATACAGCAGAAGAACGAGCAAATATTATGGGATTAAATAATGCCGCTTGGGGGATTGCTAGTATTGTTGCTCCTTTAATTGGAGGAATGATTGTTCAATATATGAGCTGGCATTGGATCTTTTTAATTAATGTTCCTATCGGTATTATCGTAATTTTAATGATGATTTTTGGCTTCCAAGAAGATAAAAGTCAATATCATAGTACAGGAAAATTGGATTGGAAAGGTTCATTATTATTAATGACTTTCTTATTATTATTTTTATATGCGTTCCAAATTTTTGGAGAGCAAGGATTTAGCTTCTCTATCGTTGTATTATTAGTTGCGAGTGCTCTTTTATTTTGGCTATTTTTACGTGTCGAAAAGAAAGTGGAAGATCCGATTATCGCTCCACGTCTATTTGGATCTAAAATTGTACTAATTATTAACTGCGTAACTTTTTGCGTGAGTGGCTTTTTAACTGGAGTAGAAGTATATACACCAATGTGGCTACAAACATTAAATGGAACGAGCGCTACTTTAAGTGGAATGGCTTTAGCACCAATGTCAATTTTTTGGATGGTAGGTTCATTCTTAGTAGGTAAATTACTAGTAAAACGCTCTGTTAACCAAATTTTAATGATTGGCTCTAGCCTATTATTTGTGGCAACTATTATTTATAGTATTTATCCTTTAGCTACGCCATATCTTATTTTCTGTGCTACAGGTATTCTACTAGGAATTGGATTTGGAATGAGTATGACCACTTCTACGGTTGCTGTTCAAGAAAGTGTAGAATTAGACCTTGTCGGTAGTGCTACTTCATTAAATACATTATTCCGTACCTTAGGACAATCTGTAATGGTAGCAGTATACGGAACAGTATTAAATATGAGTATGAACCATACAATGAAACAATATCCACAAATTCAAAAACAAGATTTAAATGAATTTATGAACGTACAAACTGCTCATAATATTCCAGAAAATATTTTGCATCCATTGCGCACAATTATGTATAGTGGATTACATCATATTTTCTTTGTTTCTATTGTAATTATGGCAATTTCTCTACTATTACTATTTTTATGGCAAAGAAAAAAGAAGAGCATTTAATGCTCTTCTTTTATTTTTTCAATACAAAGACAAATCGGTGGACAATGAATTTGGTTAATAAATTGATAGGTTAACACTTGATATTGTTGTTGTGGTAATTTAGCTGCATAAGATAATACAGCATTTTTTTCTTCCTCTCCACCCTCATGTCCATAATAAAGTACACAAACTAAACGACCACCTACCGCTAAATGATTTAAAATAAATTCAAATGCTTTTAATGTCGTTTCTGGAAGAGTAATAATTTTTTTATCACTTTTTGGTAGATAACCTAAATTAAAAATCGCTGCTTGAATTTGAATATCTTCTGGTAAAACCTCTTCCATTTTTTCATGCCCTAAATGATAGAGTGTGGTATTTTCTGGTGCCTGATTTTCAGTTAATTTTTCCCTGGTATTTTGTAAAGCTTGCTCTTGAATATCAAAGGCAAAAACTTGTCCCTGATCTTCTAATAATTGACTCAAAAATAAGGTATCATTTCCATTTCCCATCGTAGCGTCTACCGCTACACCACCTTCTGAAAGTGCCTCTGTTAAAAGGATATGACTATATCGCATGGCGCTACGCATGGTAATTCTCCTCTCTGGCATTGTATTTTCCTTGATAAGAATCACGACGAACTAATTCTTCATCAATGGCATTTAAAACTTCCCATTTTTGACGCGACCACATTGGACCAATTAAACTATCCCAAGGTGCATCTCCAGTCACTCGTTGAATCACAATTTCTGGTGGAATTAATTCTAACTGATCACAAATCGTTTTTACATAAGTATCTTTATCCATTAGTTTTAATGTTCCATTTTCGTAATCCTGAATCATTTTTGTATTTTTAATGAGATGCATTAAATGTAATTTCATTCCTTGAATATCTGTATCTTTTACCACTCGACGCACATTTTCTACCATCATTTCTGGAGTTTCTCCTGGTAAGCCATTAATTAAATGGACGCAGACTTCAATATTTCTTTTACGTAATCGTTCTACTGCATCTACATAACAGGCATAGGTATGTGCACGGTTAATGCGATCACTTGTTTCTTCGTAAGTCGTTTGTAACCCAAGTTCAACAAGGACGTACATCTGTTCATTAATTTCTGCTAGATAATCAATGGTCTCTTCTGGTAAACAATCAGGACGAGTCCCAATACAAAGACCTACAACTCCAGGTTGATGAATCACTTGCTCATAACGCTCTTTAATAATTTCAACTGGAGCATGAGTATTGGTGAAGTTTTGGAAGTAAATTAAAAATTGTTGTGCGGAAGGCCATTTTTGATGCATGGCATCTACTTCTTTGACAAATTGTTCAGGTAGAGGATCGGTTGGAGCAATAATCATATCTCCAGAACCAGAAACACTACAGAAAGTACAACCACCTTTTGCGACAGTACCGTCTCGGTTAGGGCAGTCAAAACCGCCATCAATGGGTACTTTAAATACTTTTCCACCAAAACGTTCACGTAAAAAGTAGTTCCAGGTATGATATCGTTTATGGTCATTACTATAGATGAAAGTCATCGTTATTTTCTCCTTTTTCCTTTAAAATCATAAATAAATTGCTTTTGTCGATAAATCGGATAGGTTAAACAAAGAATTCCTAAACTAAAACTTGCGCCACCAATCACATCAGATAAGAAATGAGCTCCTAAATAAATTCGACTCATTAAAATACCAATAATGATGAAGGCAAAGAAAAGAGACATTATCGCTTTTAATAAGCGATTTTTGACTAAGACATGAATGATTAGAAGAGTCGTTCCATAACAACAAATCGCTGCAATGGTATGTCCTGAAGGGAAACTAAATGTAGTCTCATGTACAAGTTGAATTCCTTGTGGACGTGGACGTTGTACGACTTGTTTGATAATAGAAGTACCTAAAATAGGTCCCATAATCATCATAAAACTAAACCAAAGAGCGGCTATTTTTTGTCGAAATAAAATCAATAAACAAAGGACAATAATAGTAAAAATAAAAATATTTTGTCCACTGCCTAATTGAGTAAGATATTGGAAAAAGGCAGTTTTTTGTGGTGTAATGATTTGTTGGAGAGATTGCCCCCAAAGATCTAAGCGTTGAAGCCATTGAGATTGGGGATAAAATTTAACAACATAAGTAAAAAAGACAAAAATAAGTAAAAAACAACTACCTGCAAATTGCCAGTAGAGACGATTTTTTTCTTTCATGTTTTCCTCCTTAATTAAATCTATGACTGATTATAACAAAAATATAGAAAGAAGGGTTGCACTTTGAAATTAATCATTGTCCTTTTTATCATTTTAGTACTTCTGTATTTAACAGGGTATAAAAAATTTAATGCATTTTTATCCATGCTATTGATGTCTATCATTGGTGGATTATTACTTGGTCTTCCTTTGTCGGGCGTTTTACAATCTGTAGAAAATGGGATTGGCTCTATTTTAGGATCACTTGCCTTAATTTTAGGATTAGGGGGAATGATTGCTAAAATGATGGAAATGAGCGGTGCAGCCAATGTTATCGCTGATACAATTTTAGACCGTGTCGGGGGGCGATACGCTCAATTTGCAGTCATTTTATCTGGAGTAATCATCGGTTTTGCGCTCTTTTTTGATGCTGGGTTTATTTTATTTATTCCTATCGTTATTAAAATTGCTCATAAGATGAAAGTTTCGCCCTTATGGCTAGGGATTCCTGCTTGTTCTGCTTTATTAACGATTCATACTTTTTTCCCTCCTCATCCAGGGATGGTAGAAGTAATTAAAGCATTACATGTAAATGAAGGGTTATTAATTGTTGTTGGATTAGGAGTTGCTTTTTGTTCTATTACCGTTTCTGGAATTTTATGGCCACGCTTTTATTTCTGTCATGAACATTGGGATTTAAATCATATAGAAATTGATGAAAAAGTAGAAGGACAACAAGTCACTTTCCGCAGTAGTCTATTGTTCATGCTATTACCTATTTTGTTAATTGCGGCTGGATCTTTTATTCCTTTATTTGTCCATCAAGGAGTAGGTTGGATTCAATTTTTAGGTCAACCCGTAGTTGCTCTTTTAATTACATTGCTATTATTACTTTACTTTTTTGGATGGAAAAAAGGACATACGACAGATAAATTAATGGCAGCGATGACGGTAGCGATTCAATCGATTGCCAACGTACTTTTAATCAATGGTGCTGGAGGTGGATTAAAACAAGTATTCATCGATAGTGGTGTTACTGAAACGATTACGAATTTATGTAGTCACTGGCACTTATCCCCATTAGTTATGGGCTTTGCTATTGCAGGCACGATGCGAATTTTATTAGGAAGTAGTACAGTAGCTGCATTAACTACTGCAGGAATGATGCAACCTTTGTTACATAGTAGTAATCAATGGGAAGTAGTACTTGTTGCCTTAGCGATTGGAGCGGGAAGTATGTTTTGTTCTCATATCAATGATCCAGGTTTTTGGTTGTTTAAAGAATATTTCAATTTAGATATCAAAACGACATTAAAAACATGGACGATGATGACGATTATTGGTGGATTAACTTCTTTTGGTATTTTATCGTTACTTTCTCTTCTTTAATAAAAAAAGACCTAGGAAAAAATTTTTTCCTAGGTCTTTTTATTAGCGTAACGCTTCGATTTGTTTTTGGACTTGTTCGTTTTCTAAAAATTCGTCATAAGTTGTATCTTGGCGGTCAACCATACCTTGATCTGAAATAAAAATAATACGGTTGGCTAACGTTTGAATAAATTCATGGTCATGAGAGCTAAATAATAAGGCTCCTGGGAATTTTTTCAAGCCATCATTTAAAGCAGTGATGGATTCTAAATCTAAGTGGTTTGTTGGGTCATCAAGAACAAGAACATTGGCATTTTGCATCATCATTTTTGTTAACATGACACGTACTTTTTCTCCACCAGAAAGAACATTTACTTTTTTGTTTACTTCATCTCCAGAAAATAGCATACGACCAAGGAAACTACGTAAGAAAGTATTATCTTCCTGTTCTTTTGAAGCATATTGACGTAACCAATCTAAAATTTCTACTTCTTCAGAAAATTCCGGAGTTAAATCTTTTGGTAAGTAAGATTGAGAAGTAGTCACTCCCCATTTAATTTCTCCTTCATCAGGCTCCATTTCTCCCATAATAATTTTGAAAAGAGTCGTTGTCGCCAAATCGTTATCGGCTAAAAAGGCAGTTTTATCTTGACGATTCAAAGTAAAACTGATGTTATCTAAGATTTTGTGACCATCAATTGTTTTCGATAAGCCTTCAACGCGTAATAAATCATTACCAATTTCACGCTCTTGTTTAAACTCAATGTATGGGAAACGGCGAGAAGAAGGTTGAATATCTTCTAAGGTAATTTTTTCTAACATTTTTTTACGTGAAGTTGCTTGTTTTGATTTGCTGGCATTGGCACTAAAGCGCGCGATGAAGTCTTGTAATTCTTTAATTTGTTCTTCTTTTTTCGCATTTGCGTTAGCTTTTAATTGGGCAGCTAATTGGCTAGATTCTTTCCAAAAGTCGTAGTTTCCGACATATAATTGAATTTTTTGGAAATCTAAATCTGCGATATGAGTACATACAGCATTTAAAAAGTGACGGTCATGGGAAATAACGATGACTGTATTTTCAAAGTTCATCAAGAAATCTTCTAACCAAGCAATAGAACGAGCATCTAAACCATTTGTTGGTTCATCGAGTAAAAGCACATCAGGATCTCCAAAGAGAGCTTGGGCTAGTAAAACTTTTACTTTTTGAGCGTTAGATAATTCACTCATTAAAGAATGATGCAAGCTTTCAGGAATATTCAATCCTTGTAATAATTGACTTGCTTCTGCTTCTGCTTCCCAACCATTTAGTTCCGCAAATTCTCCTTCTAATTCTGCAGCACGAATTCCATCTTCATCTGAAAAATCTTCTTTCATATAAATGGCATCTTTTTCTTTCATTACATCATAAAGACGTTTATGTCCCATGATTACTGTATCTAAAACCGTAAAATCTTCATAATCAAAGTGGTTTTGTTTTAATACCGCTAAACGTTCATCAGGACCTAGTGAAACATTTCCAGTAGAAGGTTCAATTTCTCCAGATAAAACTTTTAAAAAAGTAGATTTTCCTGCACCATTCGCTCCAATTAAGCCATAACAATGACCAGGAGTGAACTTAATATTTACATTTTCAAATAATTTACGATCGGAAAAATGTAATCCGACATTGTTAACCGTAATCATAAGTTTTGTTTCCTCACTTTAATTTTTCTATTAAAAAATCGAAGTTAGTTTCTCTAACCTCGATGGTTTATCTCTATCGTATATATGGTTTAACTATACGCTTTTCTAATATCAGTGTCAAAGTTCTATAAAAAAAGTACTCTTTTTTTGTTACAATATATAGTAGAAAAAAGAAGGAAAGGAAGTGAACGATATGAAGTTGACAATGAAACAATTAGCAGATTTAGCAGGAGTATCTACGACGACCGTTTCTTTAATCTTAAGTGGTAAAGGTGAAAGATTCAGTAAAGAAACCAAAGAACGAGTAAAAAAATTAGCTGCCCAATATCATTACTATCCTGATTTTTATGCTCAAAATTTAAGTACAAAAGCAAATAAAACGATAGGTGTAATTGTTCCTGATTTAACCGACTTCTTTTTTGGTGAAGTACTTAAAGGAATTGAATCTGTTACCACCAAAGAAGGATATACGGTCTTATTATTTCATTCGCAACACTCTCCAAAAATGGAGAAAAAAGGAATTGAATTAATGCTTTCCAGATCAGTCGAAGGGATTATTTTAGCGACTCCTTACACTTTAGAAGAGAATTATTTCAAACATATCAAAGCCACTTGTCCGATTTTATTACTCGATAATCAAGGAAATAAAAGAGAGCAAGGAAAGATTGATATCGATGAAAAACAAGGAATGCAATTAGCCATTGATGAACTTTATCGTTGTGGACATCGAAAAATTTTCTATATTAAAGAAAATAAGAAGTATTATCAATTAAAAGAACGAGAAAAAGGTTATATCAATGCAATGAAGAAATATCATCTATATCACCCTGAATGGATGATTGAGACGGATTTATCTGTTGAAGGTGGATATAAAGGTTGTGAATTTCTTTTATCGCAGGATAAAAAAATAGATGCTATTATATGTGCGAACGATTATATGGCAATCGGAGTTTATCGTTCGCTTTTTAAATACGGATACCAAATTCCAGAAGATATTTCTATTGTGGGATTTGATAATATTGATATGGCTTCTTATATTACTCCAGCATTAACTACCATTCATCAACCTATCTATGAATTGGGACAAGTTGCTGCAAAGAGTTTAATTGAAAAAATTCAAAATCCACAACACCCAATTGCTAATAAAACCTTAGAACCAAGCTTGATTAAGCGCGAAAGTGTAAGTGAAAAAATTTGAAAAAGATTTTGAAAATCTCTTTGGTAAACCGGTTTACTGATACTATAAAATTATGTATAATGAAAGAAAGTAAACTATAAGATAAGAAAGAAGTGAGTGAGATGTCCGCAAAAGAAGAATGGATTGATGCTGCAATCACTGCTAGCCAAAAAGCGTATATTCCATATTCTCAGTTTCCAGTAGGAGCTTGTCTAGTTGCAGAAGATGGAACTCTTTATACTGGATGTAATATTGAAAATGCTTCTTTTGGTTTAACAAACTGTGCAGAACGCACAGCTATTTTTAAAGCCGTTTCTGAAGGAGAGAAAAAATTTCAACATCTTGTTGTTTACGGTCAAACAAAAGCACCGATTTCTCCTTGTGGCGCATGTCGTCAAGTAATGGCTGAGTTTTGTGATGCAGATATGCCTGTTACTTTGATTGGGAACGATCGCTCACGAAAAGAAATGACCATTCGGGAATTATTACCTTATTCGTTTACAGAACTACACTAAGAGATGAGACACAATATTTGGAGGATTTCTATCATGAAAAAAACAGCAAAATTAGGATTAGGAATGGCCGCAGTAGGAATGGCCTTCACATTAACAGCATGTGGATCTGATAAAAAAGAAGATGACAAAAAATCAGATCATAGTGCTGCTATCGTTACTGACGTTGGTGGGGTAGATGACCGCTCATTCAACCAATCTGCTTGGGAAGGTTTACAAAAATGGGGTAAATCTCATGACTTGAAAAAAGGTGTAGGTGGTTATGACTACTTACAATCACAAACAGCCGCAGATTATACAACAAACTTAGATAAAGCAGTACAAGCTGGATACAAAACTATTTTTGGTGTGGGTTACTTATTAAAAGATTCTGTTGAAAAAGCAGCAAAACAAAATCCAAACACAAACTTCGTTATTATTGACGATGTAATCAAAGGGCAAAAAAATGTTGCTTCTGCAGTATTCAAAGATAATGAAGCAGCTTACTTAGCAGGGGTAGCCGCTGCGTATACAACAACAACAAACAAAGTTGGTTTCATCGGTGGGGAAGAAGGAGCAGTAATTGACCGCTTCCAAGCTGGATTTGAACAAGGTGTTAAAGATGGAGCAAAACAATTACATAAAAATATTAAAGTAGATGTGAAATATGCTGCATCATTTGGTGCGCCAGATAAAGGGAAAGCGTTAGCTGCTCAAATGTACAAAAATGGTGCAGATGTAATTTATCATGCTGCAGGTGGTACAGGTGCAGGCGTCTTCCAAGAAGCAAAAGCATTAAACGAAAAAGGAAATGGCAAAAAAGTTTGGGTAATCGGTGTAGACAGCGATCAACAAGCTGAAGGAGAATACACAAACAAAGATGGTAAGAAAGATAACTGTACATTAACTTCAACAATCAAAGGAGTAAATGTTGCGGTAGAAAAAATCTGTCAGGATGCATGGGATAACAAATTCCCTGGTGGAAAAGTATTATCTTACGGTTTGAAAGATAACGGAGTAAGCATCACAAAAGGATTCTTATCAACAAAAGCGTGGAAAGCAGTAGAACAAGCTAAGAAATCAGTTATTGATGGTAAAGTGGAAGTTGCTTCAACACCTAAAAAATAATAGTTCAGATGCATAACGAGGAGAATGTTCTTCTCCTCGTTTTTTTAATTGGAAAAGGAAGTGAAATAAAGTGAGTCAAGAACAATATGTCATTGAAATGCGTCATATTACAAAAAAATTTGGCACATTTACTGCCAATGATGATATTAACTTGAAGATTAAAAAAGGAGAGATCCATGCTTTATTAGGAGAAAATGGGGCAGGGAAATCGACTTTAATGAATATGTTATCTGGTTTATATCAACCGACAAGTGGAGAAATCTTGATTGATGGAAAACCAGTGAAGTTTAATGGACCAACAGATGCGCATAAAGCAGGAATTGGAATGGTTCACCAACATTTTATGTTAGTTGATGCTTTTACAGTTACAGAAAATATTGTTCTTGGGGATGAACCAAGTAAATTAGGATTTTTAGAACGCAAACAAGCAGCGAAAAAAATCAAAGAATTATCTGAACAGTATGGTTTATCCGTAGATCCAAATGCCCGTATTTCTGATATTTCTGTTGGGATGCAACAAAGGGTTGAAATTTTAAAAACACTTTATCGTGGAGCGAATGTTTTAATTTTTGATGAACCAACTGCGGTGTTAACTCCACAAGAAATTGATGAGTTAATTACAATTATGGAAAACTTAGTTAAAGAAGGAAAATCCATTATTTTAATTACGCATAAATTAGACGAGATTAAACGTGTAGCAGATTGTTGCACCGTTATCCGCCGTGGGAAATATATCGGTACGGTAGATGTAGCAGATGTTACTAGCCAAGAATTAGCGGATATGATGGTTGGTCGTGCGGTATCTTTCAAAACAGATAAAGTACCAGCAAACCCTGGCGAACCAGTATTGGAAATCGTGGATTTACACGTTAAAGATAGTCGTGGAATTGGAGCAGTAAATGGCTTAAACTTAGAAGTTCGTGCCGGAGAAGTCGTTGGTATTGCCGGAATCGACGGAAACGGACAAACAGAATTAGTAAAAGCACTTACTGGTTTAGCAAAAGTGGATTCAGGAAATGTCATCTTAAATGGTGAAAATATCAATAATAAAGCCCCACGTAAAATTACAGAAATGGGTGTTGGACACGTTCCTGAAGACCGTCATAAAGATGGTTTAGTTTTAGAAATGACGCTAGCAGAAAATATTGCGTTACAAGAATACTATAAAGCGCCAAATAGTAAAGCGGGAATTTTAAATTATAAATATATTAATCAACATGCGCGCGAATTGATTGAAGAATATGATGTTCGTACAGCTAATGAATTGGTTCCATCTGGAGCTCTTTCTGGAGGTAACCAACAAAAAGCAATTATTGCCCGTGAAATTTCTCGTAATCCAGAGTTATTGATTGTATCACAACCAACTCGTGGATTGGACGTTGGTGCGATTGAATATATTCACAAACGTATTATTCAACAGCGTACAGAAGGAAAAGCGGTATTAGTAGTCAGCTTTGAGTTAGACGAAATCTTGAACTTATCTGATCGTATCGCCGTAATCCATGATGGTCAAATTGTCGGAATTGTAGATCCAAAAGAAACAACAGAAAAAGAACTAGGCTTATTAATGGCTGGATATACATTAGAAGAAGCGAAAAAAGAATTGGAGGGGGCACAATAACATGAATACAAAACAAGAAAAAATAATTAATTGGTCCATTCCATTGATCTCAATTATTATGGGATTTGTGTTAGGTGCAATCATTATGCTGATTTTTGGATATAATCCAATGGATGCTTATTCTGCAATGTTTGAATGTGCCTTTTCTTCTTCACGTAATATTGGAGAAATCTTTGTTATGGCTGCGCCGCTGATTTTTACAGCGTTAGGATTTTCTATCGCTAATTCAGCAGGTTGCTTTAACATTGGATTACCTGGCCAAGCATTATGTGGTTGGGTCGCAAGTATTTATACTGCTTTTTCTTTACCAGAATCTACACCAAAAGTGATAATGATTACAGCTTGTGTAATCTCAGGAGCTTTAGCAGGTGCGATTGCTGGTTTAATTCCTGGATTGTTACGTGCTTACTTTGGTACAAGTGAAGTTATCGTAACGATTATGATGAACTACATTATTTTATATACAAGTACTCACTTAGTAAATAACGCGATGCCTGCTGATTGGATTAGTAATAAAGGGGTAACAAATCAAATCCCTGCTAATGCAATGTTACAAACAGATTGGCTAACTTCTATGACCGAAGGCTCACGTTTAAATATTGGTATCTTTTTAGCGATTATTGCTATTGTTTTATTCTGGTTTATTATGAAGAAAACAACATTAGGATTTGAAATTCGTTCTGTTGGGTTAAACCCTAATGCAGCAGAATACGCTGGGATGAATAGTAAACGTACTTTAACTTTTGCAATGGTGATCTCTGGTGCCTTAGCAGGTATTGGTGGTGTCATTTATGGATTAGGTACTTTTGGTTACTTCTTCCAACAAAACGCTTCATTAAGTATTGGTTTTGATGGAATGGCGGTTTCATTATTAGGTAGCGGTTCTGCAATTGGTATTTTATTATCTGCATTACTATTCAGTATTTTAAAAATTGGTGGACAAGGAATGCCTCTTTACACACCAGTACCAACAGAGTTAGTAGATATCGTAATTTCATCTATTATCTTCTTCATTGGTATCAGCTATTTAATCCGCTTTATTATTAATAAAGTGACACAACGTCGTGCTCAAAAAGCAATTGAAAAACAAAACCAAGAAGGAGGAGAAATCTAATGGATATGTCAACAATTTCAAATATTATTACACAAACTTTGATTTATTCAACTCCGCTGATTTTAACAGCGTTAGGAGGAGTTTTCTCTGAGCGTAGTGGGATTGTTAACGTTGGTCTAGAAGGAATCATGGTTATGGGTGCCTTCAGTTCTGTTGTTTTCAACTTGGCTTTTGGTCCAACTTTTGGGGATTGGACACCATGGTTGGGATGCTTAGTTGGTGCGGTTGTTGGAGTGCTGTTCTCCTTACTACATGCGGTAGCAACGGTTAACTTACGTGCTGACCATATTATTAGTGGTACAGTAATTAACTTAATGGCGCCTGCTTTAGCTGTTTTCTTAGTAAAAGCAATGTACAACAAAGGACAAACAGATTCTATTCAATATGCCTTTGGTTATTCAGATATTCCAGTATTAAGCAAAATTCCAATCGTGGGAGATTTGTTCTTCAAAGATACTTCTGCTCCAGCTTATGTAGCGATTTTAATTGCAATTTTAGCTTGGGTTGTCATTTATAAAACTCGCTTTGGTTTACGTCTACGTTCTGTAGGGGAAAATCCACAAGCAGCAGATACACTAGGAATTCGTGTTTATGCTATGAAATATGCTGGCGTGTTACTATCTGGATTATTAGGTGGTATGGGTGGTGCAGTCTTTGCTCAAGCCATCGCTGGACGTTTCTCAGCAACAACGATTTGTGGACAAGGGTTCATCGCAATGGCCGCAATGATCTTTGGTCGTTGGAACCCGATCGGAGCTATGTTTGCGGCATTATTCTTTGGTTTTGCTCAAAACTTAAGTATTGCCGGTGGCGCAATTCCGTTTATTGCTAAAATGCCAGATGTTTACATGCAAATTGCTCCATACGTATTAACAATTATTGTATTAGTTTTATTCTCTGCCTTTGGTAAATCTTCAGGACCAAAAGCAATTGGTAAAACTTATATCAAATCAAAATAAGAAAAAAGGAGTGGTTTCACTCCTTTTTTTCTATTTCTAAAAAGTTCACTCCAAAAAATGCTATAATGGAAAAGAAAAGAAAAAATAGGAGGGACCTATGGATATTCGACGCTTTATTCAATTAGCGCATGTACGAAAAATTCCATTTTTATTATTTCCCTTGCTTTTTGGATTAATTTATTCTTTATATCAATACGATAATGCCTATTGGGGTAAAAGTATTATTTTAATGATCGCAATGGTATGTTTCTTTTTAGCGATTCATTTATTAAAAGAATGGGGTTATTTTCAACGAGCAGAGGATGAACAAAAACAAAAAGAAACCTTAGTATACCAATTATCGATTGATATGGATGAATTAAGAAAATGGCTATTTATTTTATTTGGAGCAAGTTTCCTTCTTTTTGCGATTGTTGCCTTTATGGTAGGATGGCAATTTGCAATTTTCTTAGTAGTCGGAATTTTTTGTTCAATTTTTTATGTCTACGGGAAAAATCCATGGATGAATACTTGGCTATCAGAACCAATCTTTAGTTTTGGGTTGGGTCTATTATTGCCTTTTATCATGTTGCTAGCGAATACTTGGCAAAAAACCATTTCAATTGGAGAATTATGGATGCAATCCACTTGGATGATGTTACCTTTAGTCTTTACTTTTGCGATTGTCATTACAGCAGAAAATACAGTACGTATGCAACAAGAAGAGGATATTCATCCTTTGGTATCGTATTTACATTACAGTGTAATTGATGGTTTATTGGAGCTCTTTTTATTTTTAGCTTTCGTTTTGCCACTATTTTCTATCTATTTAGATCTAGCTCCTTGGCTAGTGGTATTAATGTGGCTAGTATTTCCTAAAGCATGGATGGATTTGAAAAAATTCATTCAAAAACACCATGCATCGAAAGCTTTCCCTTACATTCAAGAAATTTTTGAAATGATTATGATGCTTCAAATTATTGTATATGCACTAGGATTATTCTTTTAAAAGACGGCGTTGGTCGTCTTTTTTAATGAAGGAGAAAAGATGAAAAAAAGAAAAGAATTAATATATGAAGAAATGAAGTCAAGACCAGGTGAATGGACGACGACAGATTTAGCAGAGCGCTTAGGATTACAACGAACCAATGTCAGCAAAGAACTAAATGAATTAGTTAGAGAAGGAAGAGTTAACAAAATAAAATCTCGTCCAGTTCGTTATGCTCTTTCTTTACGTGCTGAAGAGAAAGTAGAATCTCCCATTAAAGAAACGAATCCTAAAAAGACATCTGAATCAAGTTCTCATTATATTTTTCAACGAATTATTGGTTCAAATGGCAGTATGAAGACACAAATTGAACAAGCAAAGGCGGCAATTTTATATCCACCAAGAGGATTGAATTGCCTATTAACAGGACAAACTGGAACAGGGAAAACTTTGTTTGCTCATACGATGTTTCAATTTGCTAAAAAGCATCACCTTATTGCTGAAGACAAAGAATTAACTGTCTTTAACTGTGCGGATTATGCAAATAATAGTGAGTTATTAATGTCTCATCTTTTTGGTTATACAAAAGGAGCCTTCACAGGAGCAGAAGAAACTACTGATGGGTTAATTCAACAAGCGGATGGAGGAATGCTCTTTTTAGATGAAATCCATCGTTTACCGCCAGAAGGACAGGAAATGATTTTCTATTTTATGGATCATGGTTGCTATTCTCGTTTAGGAGAAGTGGAGAAAAATAATTATGCAAATGTTCGTATCGTTTGTGCAACTACAGATGACCCTACATCTAGCTTACTTTCTACTTTTACACGAAGAATTCCAATTATGATTCAACTGCCAAGTTTTCATGATCGACCAGCTAATGAGCAAGTCGGATTATTAAAAACGATGCTACAATTAGAGGCTTCTCGTGTAGATCGTACGTTCCAAGTGGAAGAATCTGTAGCCAAGGCATTAATTGGTAGCGTAGAATATGGAAATGTAGGGCAATTAAAATCCAATGTTCAGTTTTTATGTGCTCGTGGCTTTTTAAATCATATGGAAGAAGAAGTGATTCCACTTACTGCTGAAATTTTAACGCCAGAAATGAAAAGTGGATTGAATCATTTAATGGCTAAGCGAAAGCAATATTTAGATATTTCTTGCGAATTGGATAGTATTTTAGTCATTCATCCGCATGAAGAAAGAATTCCTCTATTAGAAAAAGAAGAAGATGAGTTACCTTATAATCTGTATGAAATTATTGATAATAAAGCTTCTATGTTAAAAAGTGAAGGAATGGATCAAGAAGCGATTAATAATTTTATTACAACAGATATTAATCTCTATTTAAAACGAGCATATCAAAAAACAGCCAATACAAGAAGGGATTATAAACTGAGTGACATCGTAGCTAATCGCTTTATTGACTTGGCACAACGTCTACAACAATATATTGTGAATGAGGAATATTATCCTTTAAATGATGATTTCTTATATGCGATGAGTTTG
Source organism: Catellicoccus marimammalium M35/04/3 (assembly GCF_000313915.1). NCBI lineage: Bacteria > Bacillati > Bacillota > Bacilli > Lactobacillales > Enterococcaceae > Catellicoccus > Catellicoccus marimammalium. The sequence goes on along the minus strand of NZ_AMYT01000019.1, from coordinate 43,046 downwards.
CATTTGAGTGCTTTTGTGAAACGGACGCAAGAAGGAGCAGAAGAAAAAGGAATTTCTAACCATTTAGTTGCAATGGTAGAAAATTATCCCAAAGAACTTTATATTGCTCAAAAAATAAAGGATTATTTGGAAACGAATGAAGGGTTCCAAATTCCTAAATCAGAATTATATTATTTAGCAACTTTGCTTATCTCTTTAAAAACAGCCAAAACTGAGGGGAAAATTAGTATTATTGTTGCTGCTCATGGAAATAGTACGGCTTCTTCTATGGTTCAAGTAGTTACAGAGCTATTAAATGTCGATCATTTATACAGTTTTGATATGAATTTAGAAATGGAGCCTAGCCAAGCTCTACAAGGATTAACAGAATTAGTACAAAAAGTAAATCGTGGAAAAGGGGTTCTTTTACTGGTAGATATGGGTTCTTTAGCAACCTTTACCAATAAATTACAAGAGCGTACAGGTGTAGAAGTTGCCACTGTAGAAATGGTAACTACCGCGATGGTATTGGAAGCAGCTCGCAAAACGATGATGGATATTGATTTACAAAGTGTTTATGAAGAATTGTGTTCTTTCAAAGGCTACTCCCGTGTACTTTCTTTAAAAAAAGAAACTACACATCCATTGCCTTCAGTTAAGCCAAAAATGATTGTTTCGATTTGTGCCACAGGAGAAGGAGCAGCCGTTAAAATTCAAAATAAAATTAATGATATTTTAGTCGATCAATTGATTGATGACATTGTTGTCCAACCAATTTCGGTAGTGAATATGGATGAGACGATTGAACAATTACAAGAAGACTATCATATCGTTGCAGCAGTAGGGATTAAAGCACCGAAAGGAAATATTCCTTTCTTAACCTTACCTGATTTATTACAAGGAAAAGGAGAGCGTTTCTTACAATTATTAGATCAAATTACGCAGGAAACCACTGTGATTGATGAAAAATTATTAAGTGAAGTAGAATCTTCAGAAGAATTGACAAAAGAGTATATTGAACAATGTCTTCGAGAACAATATTTTTACATCAATCCAGAAAAGATTTTACCAATATTATGGGAATATCTTTCTTTTTTAGACCGTCGCTTACCTTTTTCAGTGCATAATACGTTTAAAATTAATTTGATTATGCATTTAGCAGGAATGATTGAGCGCATTATCCAACAAAAACCATTAAGTGTATCACAAAAGGAATTGTCTGAAATGAAAGAACACGATCTGTATCGTATTTTGTGTCAAGGCAATGATTTTATCGAAAAAAATCTGATGATTACAATTCCAGAAGAAGAACTGTATTATTTGATACAGTTATTTGATACAGAACGAGAAAAAATTGATACAAAATAATGATACAGAAAAATAGTGTATAAATAATCTTTAAAACCCTTTAGAAATAAAGGGTTTTATTTTTATACACAAAGTTGGCACGCTTCTTGCTTATATATAGTGGATGAAATCAAAGTAAGGAGAAGATTTCCCAAAATGGAGATACAGTTGTTGAGAATTGATAGTCGATTACTACATGGTCAAATCACAACGAGTTGGGTGAAAAGTTTGCATGTAGAACGAATCTTAGTCGTATCTACTAAAGCAGCCAATGATTCAATGTGGAAGTTGTTGATGGAACAAGTAGCACCGGCTACTGTGCGTGTGAACATTATTTCTTTGGAAAAAATGTTACGGATTATGCACGATGAACGTTTTTCAACAATGAAGGCTCTCGTTTTAGTCGAAACCCCAAAAGATGCGGTGCAATTAATTCAAGCTGGCCTATCAGTGAAAGAAATTAATGTCGGATCTTTAAGCTTCCATACTGGAGCTCATTTGGTAACAGATGCTATCGCAGTAGATATGGAAGATATGTTAGCGTTTCATTGGTTACATGAACAGGGTTATCCTTTAATCGCTCAAAAAGTAGCGAGCGATGTGAAAAAGGAATTGTGGCCAATTTTAGAGGAAAAAACTTCTTTCTTGAAAAAATCCAGGAAAGATGAATCTCTGAACTCAGGGAATAAAGTGAATTTATAGGAGGGAGACATATGGTAGGAATTATCCTAGCTAGTCACGGTGCCTTTGCGGAAGGAATCTTCCAATCAGGACAAATGATCTTTGGTGAACAGCCAAATGTCAAACCAGTAACTTTAATGCCTAGTGAAGGTCCAGATGATATTCGTGCCAAAATGGAAGAGGCAATTGCTTCTTTTGAAAACCAAGACGAAGTATTATTCTTAGTAGACCTTTGGGGCGGAACACCATTTAACCAAGCAAGCAACTTAATGAATGCTCAAGAAGATAGCAAATGGGCAATCGTTGCTGGTATGAACTTACCAATGGTAATTGAAGCTTATGCTTCTCGTTTCTCAATGGAAAGTGCACGCGATATCGCTGCTCACATCATTGGTGAAGCGAAAAACGGTGTTAAAGTAATGCCAGAAGAATTACAACCAAAAGAAGAAGCAGCAGCTCCTGCAGCTCCTGCAGCAAACCAACCAACTGGAGCAATTCCAGAAGGAACTGTAATTGGCGATGGTAAAATCGAATACGTATTAGCTCGTATCGATACTCGTTTATTACACGGACAAGTAGCGACTGGTTGGACAAAAGCTACAAAACCAAACCGTATTATCGTTGTTTCAGATAACGTAGCAAATGATGAATTACGTAAAAACTTAATTACACAAGCGGCTCCTCCAGGAGTACATGCAAACGTTGTACCAATCAAGAAAATGATTGAAGTTGCTAAAGATCCGCGCTTTGGTGACACAAAAGCATTATTATTATTCGAAACACCAGAAGATGCATTACGTGCAATCGAAGGTGGCGTTGATATTAAAACATTAAACGTTGGTTCAATGGCTCACTCAGAAGGTAAAGTAGCCGTAAACAAAGTATTATCTTTCAATAAAGAAGACGTAGAAACTTTCGAAAAATTAAAAGATTTAGGTATCGAGTTTGATGTTCGTAAAGTACCTACAGATTCAAAAGAAAATATGGATAACATCTTAAACAAAGCAAAACAAGAATTAGGTCTATAAGACATAAGGAGGAAATACTATGAACGCATTTCAAATCGTTTTAGTTTTACTTATTGCCTTCTTAGCGGGGGTAGACGGAATCTTAGATGAATTCCAATTCCAACAACCGTTAGTGGCTTGTACATTAATCGGATTAGTCACAGGCAATTTAACAGCAGGTATTATTTTAGGTGGTACATTACAAATGATCGCCCTAGGTTGGGCTAATATCGGTGCCGCAGTTGCGCCCGATGCAGCTTTGGCTTCAGTAGCGTCAGCAATTATTTTAGTATTAGGTGGCCAAGGTGAAAAAGGAGTTTCAGCAGCGATTGCTGTAGCGATTCCATTAGCTGTTGCAGGTTTATTCTTAACAATGATCGTTCGTACTTTAGCAGTACCTATCGTTCACTTCATGGATGCTGCAGCAAAAGAAGGTAACTTCCGTAAAGTAGAAATGTGGCAAATTATTGCTATCGTATTACAAGGTTTACGTGTAGCAATCCCAGCAGGTTTATTATTAGCAATTCCAGCCGACACAGTTAAAGACTTCTTAACTGCAATGCCTGAATGGTTAACACAAGGTATGCAAATCGGTGGAGGAATGGTAGTAGCTGTAGGTTACGCAATGGTTATCAACATGATGGCAACTCGTGAAGTATGGCCATTCTTCATTATCGGTTTCGTTATCGCAGCGATTTCTCAATTAACATTAATCGCTATCGGTGCGTTAGCTGTTGCAATTACATTAATTTACTTACAATTATCTGAAAAAGGTTCAAACAACGGTGGAGGAAACAGCAATACTGGTGATCCACTAGGAGATATCTTGAACGATTATTAATAAGAGGAGGAGAACAAAATGTCAGAAAAAATTCAATTAACTAAAAAAGACCGTTTAGCGGTAGCATGGCGTTCAACCTTCCTTCAAGGTTCATGGAACTACGAACGTATGCAAAATGGTGGATTTGCTTATGCAATGATCCCAGCTTTGAAAAAATTATATAAAACAAAAGAAGATCGCGTTGACGCTTTAAAACGTCACTTAGAATTCTTTAATACACACCCATACATCGCTTCACCAATTTTAGGGGTAACATTAGCGTTAGAAGAAGAACGTGCAAATGGTGCTGAAATTGATGACGCAGCAGTACAAGGGGTTAAAATCGGTATGATGGGACCTTTAGCTGGTATCGGAGATCCAGTATTCTGGTTCACAATTCGTCCAATGTTAGGAGCTTTAGGTGCTTCATTAGCAATGGGTGGTAGCATTTTAGGTCCAATCTTATTCTTCGTTGCATGGAACGTAATCCGTTGGGCATTCATGTGGTATACACAAGAATTTGGTTACCGTGCAGGTTCAAAAATCACAGAAGACATGTCTGGTGGTTTATTACAAAAAGTTACTCGTGGTGCATCAATCATGGGTATGTTCGTCCTAGGTTCTTTAGTTGCTCGTTGGGTAAACATTAACTTTGTACCAGTTGTTTCAGAAGTTAAATTACAAGATGGTGCTTACATCCAATGGGATAAATTACCAAGTGGTATCGAAGGTGTCAAAGAAGCTTTAGTTCAATACAACAATGGTCACGGTTTGGCATTAGATCCAGTGAAAGTTACTACATTACAAGATAACTTAAACGAATTAATCCCTGGATTAGCTGCTTTAGGATTAACATTATTATGTATGTGGTTATTGAAGAAAAAAGTTTCTCCAATCATCATCATCATTGCGTTATTCGTAGTGGGTATCTTAGGTCACGTAGTTGGCTTATTATAAGATTAAAAAATAGTAAAAAATCAAGCTTGGGTTGTTACCCAAGCTTTTTTTTGTCGCCAAACTCCTATAAAATCATGCTATAATAAGAATGTTATCAGTACTTAAATAAAAAAGGAAAGGAGCCATCATCAAAAAGAATTTCTTTTTGATCCAAATTACAATGAAAAAAGATTTAAATACAATTCAGTCATTAAACCAAAAAGTAGATTTAGTAATGGATGGCACTTCTTTTTTAGGAATGGGGAATTACGGTAAATTAATGATCGGAGATAAAGCTTTTGAGTTTTATAACGATCGCAATAAACGTGACTATATCCAAATTCCTTGGGAAGAAGTAGACTATGTCATTGCTTCAGTCATGTTTAAAGGACATTGGATTCCTCGTATTGCGATTCAGACAAAACGAAATGGAATTTATACCTTTGCAGCTAAACATCCAAAACAGTTATTACGTGCGATTCGTCCTTATGTTCCAGCAGATCATATGGTACGTTCATTAACTTTCTTCCAAGTCTTAAAACGTAATTTCTCTCATCTGTTCAAGAAAAAGGGGAATAAAAATGGATAAATTGGAAGAATATCGTCAAGAAATTGATCAATTAGACGAACAAATTCAACGACTATTAGTTCAACGCCGAGAGCTAACAGAACAAGTCGGGATTTATAAAAGAGAACATCAAATCCCAGTTGAACAAGAAGGAAGAGAAAAAGAAATTTATCATAACATTGCGACAAATTATCCAATTCCTGTAGCGGAAGATTTATTTGAAATTTATCGCAAAATCATTGCTGTATCAAAACGTCAACAAGAGGATGAGCATTGTGAATAAGTGGTCTTTAGAAAAACCCGTGGTTGCAATGCCAATCATTATTCTTTTAAATACGTTAGCGATGATTTGGGTAGGAGGAGTGGAACATTTTCAAGAGAAAACTCCTTTGCTATCGGGTCTCTTTTTCCTTATTCTTTATATTATTGTTAGTGAAGCATGGCAATTAATTGGACGAAATATGTATTACCATCAACGTCAGTTTACTTGGCCAATTTATGGGACAAAGTTACTCATTTCGTTAGTATTAATTGTCATTATTGCTTGTCAAAGTCGTTTTATTCTTGGGATTTTATTGTTGATGTATGAACTGTATCAAGCATTACTGTATCGTAATGATTGGCAGTACATGAATCATTTTTATTACTGTTTTATGAATGGATTCTTCAAAGGATTTATCATTAATATTATTTTGGCAGTGGGTGTACCGTTTACTTTAAGTTTTTCTGGTTTATTCCCATACTTCTTGCCATTTTTACTATTTATGATGCAAGGGGTGTTATACCAAATTATGTATACAGACTATAATCGAAGAAGTAATTACTTTATTACGTTCACTGTGTTAGCAGCGTTATGTGTTGTAGTCTTGATTTTAACTGCTTTGAAACATCCATTCTTGTGGATCTCTTTAATTTTGTTTGTGGTTTATTTTGGAGCATTACTGTATATTTTCAAAAATACGCATAAGAAACGTTTAGAACAAGAAACTTACATTGCGCTTTTCTTAGCGTTATCCATCATTACTTGTTGCTCCATTGTTTAAAAAAGAAAGGATCGGTTAAAAATGAAAATTGTTTTTCATATCGATGATCAACGTCGTTGGAGTCAATTGTTTGGGAACTTACATCATATGATTGAGGCCAAAAAGGAGCTTGTGCCTGATTTATCCGTTGCTTTAGTAGCAACAGGAAATGCAGTGCAACCTATCGTCGCCCAATCTGCAACAGAAGAATTCAAAAAAGAAGTGGCTCAATTAGCTAAAGAAGGAATTGCTTTTAATGCTTGCCACCAATCGTTATTAAAATTTTCAATTCAGCCAGAAGAAATTTTAAATGAATTCCAAGTGGTTCCTTATGGTGTCATTGCTTTGGCTGAGTATCAAGATAAAGGATATCGTTATATCAAACCATGATGAATTTGATTTACTTTTTTATCGTTGTTTTTGCGAATATTATTGGTTCTTTTTCAGGAATGGGTGGCGGAATTATTATCAAGCCACTCGTTTCGATTGCGAGCCATTTACCGCTAGAAACGGTTTTATTTTATTCTAATCTTTCTATTATTGTGATGTGTTTTACTTCTTTTATTTACAGTCAATGGAAGAAAACTACGAAATATGGGAAAGATGCATTGTATATCTGCCTTGGAAGCTTAACGGGTGGATTAGCAGGTAGCATTTTGTTAAACTTAGGCTTGAGCAGTCTAGAAAGTATAATGAAAGAGCTACAAATTGCCTTAACGATTATTACCATCGTGGCTGGCATTTGGTATCAATGCAAAGGAAAACCAGTCCAACACTTATGGACGAAACCATGGAAAATCTTTTGTATTGGTGCAATTATGGGAGCCTTCTCTATTCTTTTAGGAATTGGAGGCGGACCATTAAATGTTTTACTATTAATGATGTTACTAGGATTCCCATTGAAAAAGGCGACCAGTTATTCGCTAATTTCTGTTCTGGGATCGGTTTCAATTCGAGTGATTATGAGTTTTGATCATATTCATCAAATTCAATATCAAACTAGCACAATGCTTGTCTTCATGGGTTCTGCCTTTGTTGGAGCCATCATTGGAATTTTGATTAAAAAACATTTGAATATGAAAAACTTCAAAAAATTATATATTTCAACACTCGGTGGAGTGATATTATTAAATATCATCAACCTATTTATAGGATAAGAAGACGCTCCCATGGGGAACGTCTTTTTTTATCGAGAAAGGATCAAAAATGAAATCAATAATCGAATTAAATGAAATTGAATATGCTTACGATGAGGGAGAAACGATCTTATCTCAATTAAATTTCCAAATTCAAAAAGGAGAATGGGTAGCCTTAGTTGGAAATAATGGTAGTGGAAAATCTACGGTTTCTCGTTTGATTGATGGTTTACTAATTCCTAAAAAAGGAACGGTCAAAGTACTAGGAATGGAAATGAATGAAGATACTGTCTGGAAAATTCGTCAACATATTGGAATTGTCTTTCAAAATCCAGATAATCAATTTGTGGGAGCCAATGTAGAAGATGACGTTGCTTTTGGCTTAGAAAATCGAGGATTACCTAGAGAAGAGATGAAAGTGCGTGTAAAAGCAGCGTTAGAAGAAGTAGGAATGTGGGAATATCGAAAAAAAGAACCAAGTCTTCTTTCTGGAGGACAAAAGCAACGAGTGGCTTTAGCTGGGGTCATTGCGGTAGCTCCTGATATTTTGATTTTAGATGAAGCGACTAGTATGCTTGATCCCAAAGGTCGGCAACAAATGTTGACTTTACTAGAAGACTTGCGAAAAAATCAAGATTTGACAATTTTATCCATTACCCATGATGTCAATGAAATGATGCTAGCCGATCGCATTTTAGTTCTTGATGGTGGAAAAATTGCTCAAGAAGGTACAGCAGAAGAATTGTTATTGAATGAAGCGCTGGTGGAGAAATATCATTTAGCTCGAGCTTTTCCACTACAATTAAAAATGATGTTTCAAGAAGAAGGAATTCCAGTACAAAAAAATAGCTTGAAATTAAAAGATTGGGGAGATGCATTATGGACGTACATGGAAAACAAATAGGATATGTTTATCAAAAAAATACGCCGTTTGCTCAACGTGCTCTTCACAATGTTTCTTTTGATATTCAAGATGGAGATTTTGTTGCCATTGTTGGTCATACAGGAAGTGGAAAATCTACGTTAGTCAAAATGTTAAATGGACTATTACAACCTGATGAAGGTACGTTAGAACTAGGTACAGACTATCAATTACCGGTAGATCCAAAACAAGTTTCTCTTCGTACTTTACGACAAAAAGTCGGACTTGTCTTCCAATTTCCAGAAGCTCAATTATTTGAAGAAACGGTTCTAAAAGATGTAATGTTTGGACCAAAAAACTTTGGCTTATCAGAAGAAGAAGCTAAAAAACAAGCTCAACAAGCATTAGAAAAAGTAGGCATTCATGAAGAATTATATGATCGCTCTCCTTTTGAACTTTCCGGTGGACAAATGCGTCGAGTGGCGATTGCTGGCATTTTATCTTTGAACCCAGAAGTACTTGTTTTAGATGAACCTGCCGCAGGACTAGATCCTTGGGGACATCAAGAGATGATGGAGTTATTCCAAACTTTAAATGAGTCAGGAATGACGATTCTTTTAGTGACTCATGATATGGAAGACGTTTCTCAATATGCCAAAAAAGTTATTGTTATGGATCAAGGAGAAAAAATTGCGGAAATGACACCACAACAGTTATTCCAAGATCAAGAATTTTTACAAAACTATCATTTGGATGAGCCGGTGGTGACACAATTTGCTCGTCAATTAAAAGAATGGGGAATGCCAATGCCTCAATTACCGATTACTTTAGAAGAATTTCGGACGATTTTAACAAAGGGGGGAGAGCCTCATGAATAAAATGCTACTGGGTCGCTATGTACCAGGAAATTCTTTTATGCATCGTTTAGATCCAAGGGTGAAATTATTAGCTTCGATTTATTTCATTATTTTGATTTTTCTTTGCAATAATGTTTGGACCTATGGAGTGATGTTTCTTGTCGTAGCATTAGGAATCACGTTATCTAAAATTAAGTGGAGTACTTTTTTTAAAGGATTAAAGCCAGTGATTGGACTGATTTTATTCACGGTCCTTTTACAATTGCTTTTTTCTGGTGGTAGTGAAATCTATTTCCAATGGGGCATGATTACCATCTCGAAAGAAGGAATTCAAAATGCGATTTTTATCTTTTTGCGTTTTGTCTTAATTATTTTTATCTCTACTTTGTTAACGTTATCCACTCCTTCTATTGCCATTGCGGATGCTTGTGAATCGTTATTACGGCCATTAGAAAAATTACATGTGCCAGTGCATGAATTTGCGTTAATGCTCTCTATTGCTTTGCGCTTTGTACCAACCTTGATGGATGAAACGGATAAAATTATGGATGCGCAACGTGCACGTGGGGTAGAGTTTGATCAAGGAAGTTTATTCCAACGAATTAAAGCGATGGTTCCTTTATTAATTCCGCTTTTTGTTTCTAGTTTTAATCGTGCAGAAGAACTAGCAGACGCGATGGAAGCACGTTGTTACCAAGGAGGAGACCAACGTACAAAGTATCGTGCGTTACATTGGCAAACAAAAGACACGTGGACTATTATTTTCTTTATTCTATTGTGTCCACTCATTTTATGGTTAGGTAGGTTATAAGATGCGATATTGTGCAATCATTGCTTATGATGGAACTGATTTTTTTGGTTTCCAACGCCAAAAAGAACAACGAACGGTGCAAGGAGAATTAGAAAAAACGTTGTATCGTTTAAATGGAAAAAAAGAGGTTACCGTTCATGGTTCAGGTCGAACAGATGCTGGCGTTCATGCAAGAGGTCAAGTGATTCACTTTGATTTACTTCATGCTCGTCCAGTGGAAAAACTGCGCTTTGCGTTAGACACGCAAACTCCAGATGATATCAGTGTGCCTTATCTTTATGAGGTCCCTGATGACTTTCATTGTCGTTATCAACCTCATGAAAAGGTATATCGCTACTATGTCGACTTAAATCGCAGTCGTGATCCTTTTTTACGTCGTTATGCGGCTCATTTTCCGTATGAATTAGATATAGAAAAAATGAAAGCTGGTGCTCAACAATTAATCGGGACTCATGATTTTACTAGTTTTTGTGCTACCGGAACGAGTGTGGAAGATAAAGTACGAACGATTTATGACATTCAAATTGAGAAAGATGTTATAAAAAATCAACTCATTTTTACTTATTATGGGAATGGTTTTTTGTACAAAATGGTTCGTTTAATAACAGGGACACTTCTACGTCTAGGGAATGGTCGTCTCGATGATTCGATAGAAGAAATTTTAGAAAGAAAAGATCAAACCCAAGTTTTATGGGCAGCTCCGCCAGAAGGTTTGTTCTTAGAAGAAGTAAAATATCAAAAATAAAATACATTAAGAAAGCGATATCATGAAAAGATATCGCTTTTTATCTTAACTAAAAATAAAAAAAGTGTTAAAATAGAACTATCTTTTAATAGGAGGAGCAAATCAAATGAATAAGGTAACCGTTGTTGGAAGCATTAACTTGGACCATATGGTTCGTACACCAAGAATGCCACAAGGAGGAGAAACAATTCATGTCCATGAAGTATTCTCTGCTGGTGGTGGGAAAGGAGCCAACCAAGCTGTTGCGATTCAACGTTTAGGTTCAGAAACGCACTTCATCGGTGCTGTAGGAAATGATGACGAAGGAAAAATGATGTTAGAACTTCTTGGAGAAGAAGGGATGGATCTTTCTGCTATTCGTATTTTAGAAGATACCGTTACAGGACAAGCGTTTGTTATTGTGGACGATGCTAGCGAAAACCGTATCTTAGTTTATGGAGGCGCAAATATGGCGTTAACTCCAGAACATATCGAAGAAAGTGCTTCATTAATTGAAAGCAGTCAATTTGTAGTGAGTCAATTTGAAGTTGACCTTGCTTGTATTGAAAAAGCATTTCGTATCGCACGTAACGCAGGGGTAAAAACAGTATTGAATCCAGCGCCAGCGAAAAAAGAAGTGCCAAGTCAGTTATTAGACTTAACAGATATTGTCATTCCAAATGAAACAGAAGCAGAATTACTAACTGGCATCAAAGTAGAAACAGAAGCAGATATGCGTGCTTGTGCGGAAGCATTCCATAATCATGGTGTAGAAACGGTCATTATTACTTTAGGTAGTCGTGGTGCATATTTCCATACCAAAGAAAAAGAAGGAATCGTTCCAGCCTTTAAAGTAGATGCTAAAGATACGACTGCTGCTGGAGATACTTTCATTGGTGCGTTTATGAGTTGCTTACAACCAGATGCAAGTAACTTAGAGGAAGCCATTCAATTTGGGAACCGTGCTTCTTCTATTGCCGTACAACGTTATGGTGCACAACCTTCTATTCCATTTAAAGAAGAATTAGAAGCTTAAGGAGGAAAGACAAATGAAAAAAACAAAAGTAATTAATTCTGATTTATCTCGTGTGATTTCACAAATGGGTCATTTTGATACGTTAGCGATTGGTGATGCAGGCATGCCTGTACCTATGACTACAGAAAAAATTGACTTAGCTGTTACAAATGGAGTTCCTAGTTTCTTACAAGTATTAGATAATGTTTTGGAAGAACTAGAAGTTCAACGTATTTTCTTAGCGGAAGAAATTAAAGAAAACAATCCTGAGATTTTAAAAGAATTAGAAAATCGTTTTTCAGACATCGATATTGTCTTTATTCCACATACTGAAATGAAAGAACGTTTACATGATTGTCACGCTTTTGTTCGTACAGGAGAAATGACTCCTTATGCGAATGTGATTTTAGAAAGTAACGTTGTCTTTTAATTAAGAGAGGAGAATTTATGAATACTTTTGCGATTTTAATCGGATTAGGACCACTGATTGGTTGGGGGATTTATCCTACTATTGCCTCTAAATTTGGTGGAAAACCGGTAAACCAAATTTTAGGTTCTACAATCGGAACATTAATCTTTGCTATTATTTATAATCAAATTATGCATTTAGGTTTCCCAACTGGGAAAGATTTATGGTTATCTATTTTATCTGGTGTCGGTTGGGCTTGCGCGCAAATTATTACTTTTTATTCTTTCACTTTAATTGGATCTTCTCGCGCGATGCCAATTACTACCGCTTTCCAATTATTAGGAGCTTCTTTATGGGGAGTTCTAGCTTTACATGATTGGCCTACTGTGATGGATAAAGTGATCGGTTTTGTGGCTCTAGCATTAATTATTTTAGGGGCATACTTAACTGTTTGGTCAGAGAAAAAATCAAAAGAAGAAGCTGGTTCTTTGAAAAAAGCAGTGCTTGTTCTTTTAATTGGTGAAATTGGTTACTGGGCTTATTCTGCTGCACCTCAAGCGACAAATATTAATGGGATGCAAGCATTTTTACCACAAGCTATCGGTATGGTTCTTGTTGGTGTAGTTTATGGTATTTGGGTAACGGTAAAAGAAAAAGGTGCTTCTCCATTTGCTGAAGGAGTTACTTATAAACAAATTATTTCTGGTTTCTTCTTTGCCTTTGCTGCATTAACTTACTTAATTTCAGCACAACCAAATATGAATGGGTTAGCTACAGGATTTATTCTTTCTCAAACTTCTGTTGTGTTAGCTACATTAACAGGTATTTGGTTCTTAGGTCAAAAGAAAACAAGAAAAGAAATGATTATGACGATTATCGGTTTAGCGATTATCATTGGTGCCGCTGCAATTACTGTCATCGTTTAATCAGATCGTTAGAAGGAATAACCTCCGAAAGTTCAGGGGTTATTTTTTATATTACTAAAGAATAAAGATAGTAGAATGGACAAAAAAAGAAGATAAAATAAAAATAAAAGGAAAAAATAAGCATTTGAAAGGGAGTAAAGTATGGTAGATGAGATTATTGCGGCGATATTATTTTTTGCTATTTGTATCTTTATATTACTTATACTTAGATATATTGGATTGATTGTATCTGATACTTTACAATATTTTATTGTTTATGTTTTTGGTGGAAAAGATAAATCTGCAGAAGAAAAAGAAAGAGCGCATAAAAAATTTGTTCAGACTCTTAAAAATGATATATGGTATGTATTTTTATTGCCACATAAACCAAAATTTTTGGATAAAAAAAGAAGCAATCAAGAACAAGAAGAAAAGAAAAAATAAAAATGTGAATAGTAAGTAAATAAAGTGGTTATAAGTAAAATGATAAGAGAGGGATAGTCATCGATGGTATTAATATCAGTAAGTGATTTTTTTTCAACAGGATTTTATTTCATATTAGCGATTATTCTTTTTTTAGTATTACTGCCATTTTTTATTTTAGGTGGAAATATCGTTTATACTTTTTTCTTTAGTATATTAGATTTCATTATTTATTTACCAAAAGGTTTAGATTGTTCGATAGAAAGTTTTAAAAAAGATTGGAAATCGATTTACCTTTTACAATGGATGGAAAAATATAAGAAACGAAAAGCTAATAAAAAAGACTCTAAGTAAAATAGTGAATATAATATAGTAATAATGTCAAAAAGGCATGGAAAGAAAGGTTTAACGTTATTAGCAGAGATTACGTCAGAAAGTAGTGTAGGAGATCGGTCATAGTAATATTTATTGTTTGTCTAATTATTTTAGTTATTATATTTTTTATTTTTTATGCTAAAGTTACTGATATTAGAGATTATTTGGTTATTATTGTTTATCATTTTATTAAAAATTGGGTACAGCATAATTATTCCTTTGCTAAAGAAAAAGCAAAAGCTGAAATTTTACTGTATAGAAAAAATAAGAAGTTATAATCTATGTCGTTAATGGTGTAAGAAAATGGAGTTGGATCGTATGAATATTTTTCATAATATGAATATTTTTTTAGTGATTATACTAGCCTTAATTGGATTATTTATTAGTTATTATAGTGTATCATTTTTGATTAGCTTAATTTTTTATTTATTAACACAAAAAGATAAAAGTAATTGGAAAGAAGATTTGAAGAAAATGATTTCTAATACTTTTTGGAGTCTTTTTGGTATGATTAGCAAATTTAAAAAGTAAAATAAAAAGACTTTGAGTTGAAGTATAATTGCAAATTATATTATTGAATGGCTTAACTCTAAGAGAAAATAGTTCTAAGAACAAGTTTAAATAAAATCTTTTGAGTGAACAAAAGTAAAAGGACGAGGTGATAGCCTCGTCCTTTTTGTTTTGACATAATTGTCTAGTATTCTTTTCAATATAGATTATATCATGATTTTCTATTTCCGTTGTTTTTTTATATTTAGAGTAATCGCATGAATTTAATGATTTCATACAAAAAGACAAAAAAATTCCTCGATAGGGTTGTCGTCCTATAATTCGAATTCGAGGCTAAATTTTTTATGTAATATAATAGTAATGTAGAAGAAGATTTTAAAGGAAAAAAGTTATATCATTTGTCATTGATGATGCAGGGGAAATGGAGTTTGGTAATATATGGCAATTTTAATTTTTATTGTTATATCTATTTTTGGTATTTGGTTGAGTTGTTATTTGGGATTACTCGTTATCCATATGATTGAATTTTTATTGATTAAGGATAAGACTTTTGATCGCTTTAAAAATATGGTCATTTGTACTTTTTGGCAAGTTTTATTTTGTTCCAGTAAGATGGATAAATATAAATGGCGATAAATAAAAAAGATTCTAAGTAAAATAGTGAATATAATATAGTAATAATGTGAAAAAGACATGGAAAGAAAGGTTTAACGTTATTAGTAGAGATTACGTTAGAAAGTAGTGTAGGAGATCAGTCATGGTAATATTTATTGTTTTATTGTGTGTTGTTTTAATTGCCTTATATTTTTGGGTAAATGTATATTTTGATGGTGCGTTTTCTTTAGTTTTTTATTTTATTCATGATTGGATAAAATGTGGCTCGATTAAAAAAGCAAAAATCATGTCTAAAAAAAGAGTTACTGATTATAGAAAAAATAGAAAAGATTTTTGGAAATAAGCAATAAAAAATGAAGTCGTAAACTCATTCTAAGTGTAAATTTTGATATTATTGATTGTGAATTTTCTGATGTATTGTAAGAAGTGCATATGGACTTTGAGCTAAAATAAGAGGAAGCAGAGAAATAGGTATAAGATCTATCTTTTCACAAAGTAAATCCTTTCTTTTTTCGTTGATATAAATCGTTATAGTTGTCCTTTTTCTTTGCTATAATAGGAAGAAAGGAGGAATGGTTGATATGAATAAAGTATTTGTTCTAGGCGGTACAGGATTTTTAGGTTATTACACTGTACAAGAATTATTGAAAAAAGGAATTGCTGTAAAGACATTATCTTTACCTCCAAAAGAAGATGCAGGAACAATTACCGAAGAAAATCCACTAGCTGGATTAGATAATGTAGAAATTCTTGTAAATGACATTAATGCAATGAGTGATGAAGACGTTGTAGAAATGTTAAAAGATTGCGATGGTTTCGTTTATGGAGCAGGGGCAGATGAACGTGTCCAAGCGAAAGCTCCAGCAAAACGTTTTTATTATGAAGCAAATGTTTTACCAACACAACGTATGGTTCGTTTAGCTGGAAAAGCAGGAGTAAAACATTTTGTAATCTTTGGTTCTTACTTCTCAGAAATGGCAGAGCGCTTCCCAGATCTTGGTATTCAAGATAGTCCATATATCAATACTCGTTTATTACAAGAACAGTTGGGATTCGCTGAAGGAGAAGGAATTATGGATGTTACTGTCATCCGTCTTCCTTACATTTTTGGAACAATGAAGAATCGTATGCCATTATGGCAAATGTTTGTTGATCGTATTCGTGATAATGCGGTTTACCCAGTATTTAAAGGAGGCACTGCTTGTGTTACCGCAAAACAAGTAGGACAAGCTGCTGTAGGTGCATTACTTCATGGTAAACATCGTCAAACTTTTGCGATTGGAGATACAAACTTAAGCTATGAAGAGTTTGCTACTATCATCAAAGAAGAATTGAATGTAGATACAGAAATTAAAGTATTAACATTTGACGAAGGTTTCCCAATGTACAAACAAATGGATGAAACTCTATTAAACGATGCAGGTCGTGAATACGGAATTCCAATGGAAACAATTTGTCGTGTACAACAAGAGTATTGCTACTTAAATTACAATGATACTTTCCCACAATTAGGAGTGGAAAAAGAAAATATTCGTGAAGTATTCCGTGAAACCATTCGCTATATTTTAGAATTAGAAAATAAATAATCATAGATATGGGATTTTCTTTTTGTAAAGTTGGAAATTTGATTGACTTTATAAGAAAAATCCCATATTATTGTATATGGTATTGTTTTGCCCCATGATAAGCCCCGGAAAGTTTATTATGTTGCCAAACACAACAAGAATTATTGAAAAATAAGTTAAGAATATTATTTAATTGGAGGAATAAAATCGTGCGTACAACATATATGGCCAAAAAAGGCGAAGTAGAACGTAAATGGTATGTAATCGATGCAACAGATATTCCATTAGGTCGTTTATCTGCGGTTACTGCTTCAATCTTACGTGGTAAAAATAAACCAACTTACACACCTCATGTAGATACAGGTGATTTTGTAGTAATTATCAATGCTGAAAAAGTTAAATTAACTGGTAAAAAAGCAACTGATAAAATTTATTACCGTCACAGCCAACATCCAGGTGGTTTAAAAGCTATCGCGGCTGGTGAATTACGTAGCAAAAACGCTCGTCGTTTAGTGGAAACTTCTGTTAAAGGTATGCTTCCTAAAAACACTTTAGGTCGTCAACAAGGTATGAAATTACACGTTTATGCTGGTTCAGAACATCCACATCAAGCTCAACAACCAGAAGTATTAGATATTACAAACCTAATTTAGGAGGATAAACAATTGGCTAAAGTACAATATTTCGGCACAGGCCGTCGTAAAACTTCTGTAGCTCGCGTACAATTAGTACCAGGTACAGGTAAAATTACAGTGAACAAAAAAGATGTAGAAGAATATATTCCACATGCAGAATTGATCCAAGTGATTAACCAACCATTTGCTGCAACAGACACAATGGGTGCTTACGATGTAATCGTAAACGTTCATGGTGGTGGTTATACTGGTCAATCAGGAGCTATCCGTTTAGGTATCGCTCGTGCATTATTAAATGTAGATCCTGATTTCCGTGCACCATTAAAACGTGCTGGTTTATTAACACGTGACTCACGTATGGTTGAACGTAAAAAACCAGGTCTTAAGAAAGCTCGTAAAGCTTCACAATTCTCAAAACGTTAATTTTTATTATCGTTCAAAAAAAGCACTTCTCTTTGGGAAGTGCTTTTTATTTTTCTTGTTTTTCAATTTCAAAAAGAAATTTCTCTTCTTCTGACATTTGATCAATCATTTCTAAAAATTTATCTTGGGCATCCTGATTATACTGGTAAGTATTAGGCAAAAGATGAATCTGTTCTGTTCCTGCCTCTACTGCGGTTTGATAGTACCAATCTTTATAGCGTAAAATTTCTCTAGCATGAATCAATTGTTGAATTTTCTCTTCTAAGATTTTTTCTTGTTTTTGGATAAACTGCCAACGCTCTTCTAGCGTCTGATCTCCTTCTAATCGCCATAAAATGAACTGCTTAATTTCTTTTAGAGTTACCCCAGCATTTTTTAAATGCAAAATGGTTAATATCATTTCAATATCATCCACTGTAAAACGACGATTTCCTTTTTCATCACGATGTACGAACGGTAAAAGGCCTTTTCTATCGTAATAATAAAGGGTTTCTACATTCAGATTTAATTTTTTAGCCACTTCTCCAATCGTAAATGTTTTCATAAAAACTCCTTTCTTGACCTATACCATAATACAGGGTCTAAGATGAATTTGTAAAATAAAAAGGAAAAGAGGAAAAAATATGAAAAAAATGTTAGTCGTTGTTACCAATATTGCCAAATATCAAGGGGTAGACATCGATCGTGCTACCGGTTTATGGTTAGGAGAAGCCGTTCATTTTGTTCATGCCGTAGAAGAAAAAGGCTATCAAGTAGATTTTGTTAGTCCAAAGGGTGGATATACACCGATTGATCCTCATTCTTTAACTGCAGATATGATGACCCCATTAGATTGGAAATACTATCAAAATCAATCTTTCATGAATCGTTTAGGAAATACATTATCTGTCGATGTAATTGATGCTAGCGATTATGATGTTATTTATTATACAGGAGGACATGGAGTGATTTGGGATTTCCCAGAAAATGAAGCCTTGCAACAAATCGCGATGGATATTTACCACCAAGGAGGAATTATTAGCTCAGTTTGTCATGGAGCCGCAGGAATTTTAAATCTAAAAGAAGGCGATGGTAGCTATTTTATTGCTGATAAAATGGTAACTGGATTTTCTAATTCAGAAGAAAAAGAAGTTCAATTAGATCGTTTAGTTCCTTATTTAACTGAAGATGAATTAGTAAAACGTGGAGCTCACTACGAACAAGCAGGAAACTGGTTACCTTTTGCTATCGCAGATGGTCGTTTAGTAACTGGTCAAAATCCTGCTTCAGGAGCTGTAGTAGCAGAAAAAGTGATGGCTATTTTGGAAAATAAATAAAGGGAGAGATTTATTATGGTAAAAAAAGTATTTATCGTTGGAGCTACAGGTAGAGTAGGTTCTCAAGCGGCTTTAGATTTAGCAGAACGTGGTGTAGAAGTTTATGCAGGAGGAAGAGCACTTGATCGCTTACCAAAACATGAAAATATTACACCCATTGCTCTTGATTTAGCACAAGCTTCTGTTAATGAATTGGCGGAAAAATTCCAAGGAATGGATTCCATTTTATTTACAGCAGGTTCTAGAGGAAAAGATTTATTACGCATCGATGCTTTTGGTGCTGTAAAAGCAATGCAAGCAGCGGAAAAAAGTGGAGTAAATCGCTTTGTATTACTAAGTTCAATGTATGTTTTACAGCCAGAAAAATGGCAAGAAGAACCTTTGAAATCAGCGGATTTAGAAGAGTTTAATATCGCTAAGTTTTTTGCAGATCATTATTTAATGGATAGTACGAATTTGAATTATACTATCTTACAACCAACAGGATTAACAGAAACTCCATACACTGGAAAAATTACAACTGAATATACCAACACGACTCAATATAAAAATTCAATCCCAGATGTCGCAATGACTCTAGCAGAAATTATTTTGCATCCAGAATGGACTTCTCGTCGTGTCATTATGATGACCGGAGGAGATACGCCAATTATTGAAGCGATTGCACAATAAGAAAAACCGAAAGCAATTTGCTTTCGGTTCTTTTTTTATGAAAGAATGTCCGATGCGATGTCGCCTACAGTATCTCCAATTTCATCGACTAATCGTCGGAACTTAAATGCTTTGGGAGTGTTTCTGCGAAATGTTCCATATTTCTTGTTTGAATATAGATTTTCCCTGTCCCTTTGAAATGGTTAACTAATCCTTCTGAAGTTTTAAATCCTAAAGCACCAGAGGCGATTTCCACTTCATAATCTAAACTACGATCCCAAGCTAAAACATGTTCATTATCAATCACTAAAGAATCATCGTTTAATTCTAATTCTAAAATATCACCAAATCCACTAATCAATAATTGACCTGTTCCTTCGGTTTCCATTACAAATAATCCACCTGTATTTCCTAAAATCGCTTTAGATAACTCTTGGCGTTTCATGTTGTAATGTACATCTCCATCTGAAGCTAAAAAAGTACCGGTATTTAAACGGTATTGATGAGTATCATCGCAGATTAATTGACGAATACAACCAATGGATGCAGGAGCGACAGAAATAGCTCCTCCTTGGCTATCTGCCTTGGCGTAGGTCATGAAGAAAGATTCACCCGATGTGAAATGACGTCCTAAAGAAGACATCACACCTTTTAATCCATGTTTCCCATTACTATTCATTTTTCCTTCTAATGTAATGTGTTGGTCCCACATTAACGCTGTACTTGGTTCAATCATGACTTTTTCGTTTGGCTCAAGTTCTAATGTTGCGACTTGGGCAAAACTTTTCGCTGTGAATGTACACTTCATGTTTTTAATCCTTTCTATTCATCTGTTCAACAGTTTACCTTTTTGAAAAAAAATATACAAGTAGAGAAGTACCTTTGTCGGACCGTTTTTAATATGTAATAATAAAGTAATGAGAGAATCAATGATTGTATAATTTAATACTTTAGAACAAAGTATAGGCAAAGTGAGGAAATATTATGAATTTTGCAGAAGTTTGGAAAATAAGTTATAAAAACTTAGTTTCTTGGTTTAATAAATATAGAATTGATAAAGGATCTAGATCAATAATTTTAAAAATAAAATATGGAGAGAATATTTCAGAAAAAACTCCTTTAATTAGTAATTTGATGAATAGCTATGAATTGACTGTTAAATTCAATAATATAACTACCAAAACAGCATATCAGATATGTAAAAGTTTAGATAGAAATAGAAATTTTTACTCTACATCATTATCTATACAAGAATTGTTTGAACAAAAAATAAATGGGAGTATAAGTTTATATATTTCAGATGGATTTGATGAAAATATAGAAAATATATCAGATAATGAATACATTTTAAAATTTATAAGGGCAAATGATAATTTGGCATTTATAGATAATATTTATCAAGTGCAAAATGGAAAAATTATCAAAAACGGAGATGGTAATTATATATTAGAGGACAATGATATAAATGAGTTACATGAAGAGATAAAAAGAAAATATCAATATTCTTTATGGATTAATTGTCAAGCAAATAATAATGTTATTAAATGGGAAAATAAGCAATACTTATTAATGAATATTGATACAGACGTTCATGAATATTTTAATGATGAACAAAAAAGAAAAATAGAAAGTCCTTTAAACATAAATTATGAAGCAAATAATAAAACTGTACAATACGGAAATATAGTAGGGAATAATCTTATTTTTTATGGAGCACCTGGAACTGGGAAATCTTATGGAATTCAAAAATACATCCAAGAATGTCTTTCGAACTACTTTCCATCCAGAATATGGATATAGTGATTTTGTAGGTCAAATTATGCCAGCAGTAAATGAAAAAGGACAATTAGAATATATCTTTAATCCAGGATCATTTACTCAAGCAATAGTATATGCTTATATTCATTCAGATGAACCAGTATTTTTAATTTTGGAAGAAATGAGTCGAGCAAATTGCGCAAGTGTGTTTGGGGATATTTTCCAACTTTTGGATCGCGATGAGCAAGGAGAAAGTGAATACCCAATTAACCATTTCCAACTATCTAATTATTTACATGAAAAGTTAAGGGAGTTTCATTCTTGGGATAAATATCAATCTAAAATTTATATTCCAAGAAATTTATACTTAATTGGTACAATGAATACAAGTGATCAAAATGTATTTGTGATGGATACTGCATTCAAACGTCGATTCTTAATGAAATATGTTCCTACTACAATTGATTCCAACAAAAATCAATTTTCATTACCATATTCTGATACGGAAACAATGGAATGGAATGATTTTGTTAAAACTGTGAATGACTATATCGTGGATGATAAGGGATTGCAATTATCAGAAGATAAACAGTTAGGTCAATTTTTCATGAAAGGGAAGAATCAAAAAGGAAATGATGATTCTATTCAAGAAGAAAGTACTCCATATTTTGCAAAGAATTTTGAAACTTATAAAGATAAAGTTTTGTACTACTTATATCATGATGTAGAAAAAGCTAGTTATCATACAGAAAAACGCTTATTCAATGAAAATATTAAAAGTTTTGGAGATTTGTACCAGAAAGCAACTGCGAAAAATCATTATGATATTTATAGTAAAGAATTCAAAGAGTGTTTAGAAGAAAAAAATAATAAAAAAGACATTGATTAATTATCAATGTCTTTTTTTTATGAATTTTATTCAAAAATTTGAGGATAAGCTATCATAATATTTTTAATTATTTCCATCATCACATCTACAACTATTGAATTTCCAGCCTGTTTATACATCTGTGTGTCAGATACTACGATTTTAAAAGTATCGTCATATCCCATTAAACGTAAACATTCCCTAGGTGTCAATCTTCTTAATTTACCATTTTCTGTTACATAATTATCTACGCCTGCTCTATGCATTTTATGCATAGTAGATAACAAAGGTCTAGCAATAGATAAGTCTGTTTCGGGTTTTGTATAGTATCCTTTGGTTCCTGTAGATAGTACATGTTTTGTTACCTTTTCAGATAAAAAGTATTTTTCATCAACAATACCTGGAATATTCTCAAGTGATAGATTACCATTAATGGATTTTAAATATCCTTCTTTTACATTACTTTCTAGGAAATCTTGCATAGTATAATTTAATTTTTTTGGTTTTGGAAATGAAAAATTGGTACTATGATCAAGGAAACCTATGACAAAAATTCTTCTTCTTGTTTGAGGAATATCATAATCTTTAGAGTCAAGTAGTTGATATGAAATTTTATATCCTAATGATTCAAAAGTTTTTTTAATAATTTCCCATGTATTACCTTTATCATGTTTTAATAGACCTTGTACATTTTCATATATAAATACTTTTGGTTGTATTTCTTTTACGAGGCGTGCAAAATCATAGAATAATGTACCTCTTGTATCATCTAATCCTTTTTGATATCCCATTATTGAAAAACTTTGACATGGGCTACCCCCAACAAATAAATCAACCTGTCCTCTATATTGGTATCCATCTATAAATCGGACATCATATAAAAAATTATCGTTATCTATATTATAATTAGCCATATAAGTTTTTTTTACAAAATTTGTTTTACGGCTTCGTTCATAGAGATTTTGAATATATTCGGCTTTGTTAGATATATTTTTGAAATCTATGTTTTCAAAATCTAAGTCAATTTCACCATTATCGCATGCAAACACAATTTTATGATCTATATTTAGTCTCTTTAAAGCCCATTCTATTGCCCCTATGCCACTAAATACAGTTGCTAATTTCAACATTTATAAATCTCCTTTAAAAACATTAGTGGCTATAATACTTTGTAGTATATGCTCTAAAACATTTACTACAATAGAATTACCAGCTTGACGATAAATTTGTTTATCTGGAACAACAATTTTAAAATTATCGTCATATCCCATTAAGCGTAAGCATTCTCTCGGTGTAAGCTTTCTCGCCACTCCTTCAATATTATTAAATTTTCCTACATATACTCTATCATCTTCGTACGCCCATGGTTCAAGTTCTATAGGTTTAAATACCATTTCTCCGCACCAATTAAATTGTTGATTTGCTGCTTGGGTTCTACATATATCAGAATTAATACTGACACGTTTTTTTAAACTTTCATCCTTAGTGATCCATTTAAATCCTTTTTCTCCATGGAAATACTTATGATCTACATTATCTTCTAAAAAATGTTTAACAGTACAATTAAGTTTTATTGGTGTTGGAAATTGAAAAATATCAAGATCTAAATCATTTCTAAAACCTACAATAAATAGACGTTTTCTATTTTGAGGAATACCATAATCTTTAGAATTTAGAATTTGAAATCTCCAATTATAATTAAGATCATCAAATATTTCGCTTATATGTTTAAAAGTATTTCCCTTATCATGATTCAACATTCCTGGAACATTCTCATATATAAATACCTTTGGTTGTATTTCTTTTACTAGACGAGCAAAGTCATAAAATAGTGTACCTCTAGCATCATCTAATCCAGCTCTTTTTCCACTAATAGAAAAACTTTGGCAAGGGCTACCTCCAACAAATAAATCTATTTTGTTTCTATAATTAGTCCCATCTACAAACCTTATATCTTGGAAAAATTTATTAGGGTCTATATTATAATTAGCTTGATATGATTCTTGAACATAGTTTCTTTTTCCTGTTTGATCATAAATTTTATTTATAAATGTTTGTATATCGTATTCATTATTTCGATTTTGAAGTTGCCTAGAAATTTCTTCATACGAGATATTTAATTCTCTTTCTCCATTATCACATGCAAAGATAATTTTGTGAGGAATATTCATTCTTTTTAAAGCACATTCTATCGCACCAATACCACTGAACACTGTAGCTACATTAATCATAATAATATTTCGATTCCTTTCAAAATTAATATGATAAATATACCACATCCGGATTATTTCCGGCAATAATAAATATATTATGTTACAATTAATACAAACAGAACGGGGGATTATTGTGGAAATTGAAAATATTTTGATAGAAACTATCATAGATAGGTATCCTCAATTTAAAAAAGAAGGATTTCAATCTATATATGTAAAGAAATTAAGTAATGCAGATGTTGTTTTCAATAATAAAGAAGAAGGGACTAAAGGTTCGACTGCACATATAGCTGTTACTGGAGACTCTAGGAATTTCTTTAAGAAATATTTTGTCGATAAACTAGGAAAAAAATTTTTTTTAAGTAATGAATTATGTCATTCTTTAGAAGAGGAAGATATAGATCATATCTTAAAATTATATGGAATTATTTTTCCCAGCGGCGAAGAAAAAGATATCGTATTAAATTTATTTGTAGAAAAAGATAATACATTTATTGAATCAATTACTAATGTTTGGATTTTTCCTAAAAAAGATAAAGATCAATTAGGCTTGTCTAAGATAAAGAAGGATGGTAAAGACTTTTTGGAACTTAGAAATCAAGCAAACATAGGAGATGTACTATTTTTTTTCAACTATAAAAATAATCTATATGTAATTCTTTTAAAGAGTGATAAAGATAGCGATACAATTTTTAAAATTATGGGTAATAGTAAGACGTATTCTAAATATCTTACTTTTGATTCTAATCAAAACACTTCTATAGATGATAATATAGGTTCTAATCTTATTTTTTATGGAGCACCTGGAACTGGGAAATCTTATGGAATTCAAAAATACATCCAAGATGTCTTTCGAACTACTTTCCATCCAGAATATGGATATAGTGATTTTGTAGGTCAAATTATGCCAACAGTAAATGAAGAAGGACAATTGGAATACATTTTTAATCCAGGATCATTTACTCAAGCAATAGTATATGCATATCGCCATCCAGATGAACCAGTGTTTTTAATTTTGGAAGAAATGAGTCGAGCAAATTGCGCAAGTGTGTTTGGGGATATTTTCCAACTTTTAGATCGCAATGGGCAAGGAGAAAGTGAATACCCAATTAATCATCTTCAATTATCCAATTATTTACAAAGAGAGCTAGGGAAATCTCATCCTTGGAATAAATATCAATCTAAAATTTATATTCCAGGGAATTTATATCTAATTGGTACAATGAATACAAGTGATCAAAATGTATTTGTGATGGATACTGCATTCAAACGTCGATTCTTAATGAAATATGTCCCTACCACAATCGATTCCAACAAAAATCAATTTTCATTACCATATTCTGATACAGAAACAATGGAATGGAATGATTTTGTCAAAACTGTGAATGACTATATTGTGGATGATAAGGGATTGCAATTATCAGAAGATAAGCAGTTAGGTCAATTTTTCATGAAGAACTATGATGCAAAAGACGCAATGACGATTGATCCGTTGTTAGAAGAATCAAAAGTCTTATATACTATCAAAGATAGTAAGAATTTTGAAACTTATAAAGATAAAGTTTTGTACTACTTGTATCATGATGTAGAAAAAGCTAGCTATCATACAGAAAAACGCTTATTCAATGAAAACATTAAGAGTTTTGGGGATTTATATCAGAAAGCAACTGCGAAAAATCATTATGATATTTATAGTGAAGAATTCAAGGGGTGTTTAGAGAAAAATATGCATTCTACAAAAGACGTATCCTATAATATGGACGATGAGATAGAAGAAAATGAATAAGAAAATAAATGTCACTATCGTACTAGATGGATCTGAAATTTCTTCGAAAATAGAGCAAGAATTTTTTAATGATATTCAATCTTATCAAGAAGAAGATATTAGAATGTGGAATCAAAAAAAGTATATTAATTTTGTCGGTTTTATTTTGAAAGAAAATCATATTTTAATTAGTTTTCCTAAACATTTTTATCAAGAAAATTTAGAGAATGAATTTTCTAAAGAAGATTTTCAGTTATTATTAGCCACCATTATTAAAGCTGCTCAAAATGGATTGAAGGATTTATCGAATTCTCAAAATAATTTTCCACTTTCTGCTTTTGCGACTGTCTATAATTATTACAAGCAATTTGGATTATATTATGAAGAGAAAAAGCAATTGAAAGATGGATACTATGGAAAAATAAATTGGCGTAAAACTATCCAATCAGTTACTCCTTTAGAATATCAAGGACAATGGATGTATATGCCTCTAAAAATTGAAAAACAGAATCCATATGATACATTTATTACTCGTTGTATGGCTTATGTAATTAATGATGTATCACAAAAATTAAATTTTTTATTTTCAATAGAACCTATCGAATATGCATTCAATCCACAAGAATTTTCTAATAAAGGTTATGTTCTGAACTGTTTATATGATTTACGGCAAACTATGTTTAAAGATATTCATTTACAATTGATAGATGCACTGATTAATTACTTTAAGACAGAAGGAAACACATCTGGAGACATTTTGTTAAAAATTCATCATTTTGATAAAATTTGGGAAAAATTAGTCCATCATCAATTAAAATCTTTTGATCAAATCATAGATGACCAATTAAGGTTTGATGGAAAACATAGACTATTCGAAGAACAGAAAACATTTTATCCAGATTGTAGACATCCTAAAACAAGTGATAGTAAAAACCATCGCTTAGAAATTGATCACTATTTTGAAGATGAAAATCGAGGTATTCGGTATATTTTTGATTCCAAATATTATAAGAACAAAGTAGGAATTGATTATAAACAGATTTCATATTATTTTTTACTAAAAAATTATTTTGAAAAACTAGGAAATGAGAGCAAAACACAAATTGCTTTGATTTTACCTTCAGAAAAAGAAGTAGGATATACAGAAATAGAATTTGAATTAGATGGGAATTACAACAATCAAGATAAGGGATTGAAATTATATCATTACTATTTACCGATAAAAGAGGCAATGCGTAGCTATATTGGTAAATAATCAAAAAAAAAGAAAGAGGCTGGGAGTAATCTCCCAACCTCTTTTTTATTCTTATTTGAATAAGTTATTTTGATATAAAGTGTAGAAGGCTGCAGCAGACCAACTGAAGTTTGCAGTATGTAATCCTTCTCCTGTTAATGGGTTGTAGTTTTCACGGATAGATTTGTCTCCAGTTAAACCATCTGCGTTATCGATTAATTTTGCACTTAATCGTTTTGCGTCTGTGTAGTAACCGTAACGTGATAATCCTTCAACACCGAATAATGCTTGGTCCATCCATACAGGTCCACGCCAATATTTAGATGGAGCAAATGCAGGACTTGAAGCAGATACAGTTGGTAATGGCATGAATGTATTGAATTCTGTTGGTGCCATCATAATATTACGAACAGAACGTGCTTGTTCATAAGTAGCTGCTTTAGCAAATAATGGAATCCATCCTTCAGGTCCACGACCACGGTTTACTAATAATTTATCTTTTCCGTTTGGTAAGATTTGTAAGTCATAGAAGTAGCCTGTGTTTTTATCAAACATTTTTGTTTGAATTTTCTTCGCTAATTCTTCTGCTTCTTTATTCCAACGTTTTGCATCTTGACCTTTACCGATCACTTTTGCAATTTTACCTAAAGTTACTTTTTCATCGTATAAGTAAGCATTTAGATCGACAGATTCTTGGTTGATAGAATAGCCGACAACATTTCCTTTTGCATCTTTGTTTGTTAAAACTTTAACGCCAGAATCATCTACACCAATTCCGTTTTTGTCAAAACGTGGTGCGTTGTCCATTCCACTTTCCCAAGCAGCAGCTTCAATGACTGCATCATCGTTGAATGTTTTATTTCCTCTGTCATCTACATCGTAGTTAGCATCGCTGACCATGCTTCCGTATTCGCATAAACCATTCTTATTATGGTCACGGTTACGGTACCACCATTCATGGTAAGAAACTAGTTTTGGATACATTTCACGTAAGAATGAAGTATCTTTTGTTTTTTGGTAAATGTTCCAAACTACCCAACTTGCTAGTGCAGGTTTTGAGTTACGTTCGTTCCAGTTTCCACCATCGCCACCACGAGAAGCGTCTTGGTTGAAGAAGATAGCGTCGATAATTGCGCCTTCATCTTGTGGACGAACTTTGTCATCTTTTTGAATTTGGTAATCGAATAGGGAACGAACGCTATTTTTCGCTAATTCACCATCGAATTGTGCTACGGCACTTGCTTCTTTCCATGTGTCCCAACTCCACATTCCTACAAACCATTTATAAGAAGTAGATGGTACGATTCCATCGTGTTTAATAGCTCCTGCGGCACTCTTCCAGTTTGTTGTTAAAGTTTCAATACTTTTTACTGCGACGTTTTTATATTTTTTATCGCTGTAAGAATGTAAAGACTTATCTAAATATTTTTGCCAACGTTTTTCATTTTCACCAAAATAGCGGGCAGGTTGATGGAATAATTTAGAATATTGACTTGCTTCTTTAGCTTCTTCTTTTTTCGTAAAGGTATAACTTTCAGCAGTTTCTGTTTGGAATTTTCCTTTTGGTGCAATCACTACTGGTTTTTTCATTGTTGAAGTGTAGTGATTTCCTTTTACTGAAGTTTTTACTGCATCTTTATGTGCGATAGTATAGCGAACTTCATCTGTCATGAAGTAATTCCAAGTTTGACGTTCTTCTTTGAATGAAACTTGGACTCCATCTTTGGTTGCTTTTAATTTTTGACCTAATGGAGTTTTGCTATCGCCTTGTTTAATATGGTCAAAGACTTTACCTGTCCAAGATAATTGTAATGGTAATTTTTTACTTGTTTTATTAGTGATGGTTGTTTGAATTAATGCCGTACGTTTTGTCGCAAAGATTAATTTCAATGTTAAATCAAAATCTTTATTAGAATAGACTTGTTCTAAATGGCCAGGATAAGCATTCATTGTCATTTTTGTTTTACTCAAATCATAAACTTTTTTTGTTTTTGTATTTTTGATTTGAATTTTATTGATAGAATCTGATAAGTTTAGAGGATATTCTTCCGCAATAATCATTGGACCTGCGAATCCACCTAATAATTGTTTTTGATTTTGTTCTGGCAAGTAGTATCCATGCCAAGCTCCTAAATCAGAAAAATGGTTATATTTATTAGTTTGGTAAGAACCATAAATTTCTTCTGTTGGTGCTGCTTTTAAATTTAATACGTTTGGAAAATCTTTGATCTCATCTGCAAAAGCAGGTGTGCTCATTAATGCAAGTCCAAACACGCTTGCAGAGAATAAGTGCTTGAATTTCATATCTTTACCTCAATTGAATCATAATTACAGTTAAAATATAGCAAAATTAGAAAGCGTTTTCAATAAGGCGGATAATTAAAAAAGCTAGGGGAAATTTTTCTCCTAGCTTTTTGCACAAATTTTTTTAATTTTATTCATTAAGGTAACACGGATAATTTCAATAAAGAAACAAATTATGAAAATTAGTATAGCATCCATAATTGTAATAAAAATTAATTGCAAATTATTAGAAAAATGGATGCGAGTAAGATGAAATAAGTCATCATAAACCCATGCTCTAATCAATCGATTATCATGAATTAAATAAATTGGTAATATATACTTAGAAATGTGATTAATCACTTTAAAATGAGTTGGTTTGAATTTTAAAATTGTTAAGAAAATGCTCACAGCAATAGCATATCCGATAGGACTGCTTAATTGTACAACATCAGAAAGTACGGTAATATCCAATGTTTTTCCTAAATAAATACATAGGAAATAAAATACAGATAAACACAAGAAGATAATTTTAAAGTTATAATTTTTCATTTTTGATGATTCAAAGTAGTTTTGGATATAAATTCCTGATATATAAAAAAAGACAAAATAAATAATAGAAGACATATCTAAATCAAAAAAAGGAAGATAATTTACAAAACATAATAATACAAAAGAAACGAATAATAACTTTTGAAATTCTTTTTTAGATAAAGATTTGCATAGTTTATTGATATAAGGACTAATGATTAATAAGATAACATAATCAGTAATAAACCAATATGCTCCTGAGCAAATCGGGAAAACTGCATTTATTATTCGTCCAAAATTAATTTTGTATATTGGAAATAGAATACAAAATATAACAAAGATAGAAATTGAATAAAATAAAGTTACCCTATGAA
This sequence comes from Catellicoccus marimammalium M35/04/3, assembly GCF_000313915.1. NCBI lineage: Bacteria > Bacillati > Bacillota > Bacilli > Lactobacillales > Enterococcaceae > Catellicoccus > Catellicoccus marimammalium. The sequence goes on along the minus strand of NZ_AMYT01000019.1, from coordinate 12,428 downwards.
TATTCTGAAGGGAATGTTTATTTATCCTTTCTTTATTTCCTTGAAAATATCCAGTAATCAATATGAATAAAATAACTGCAATTTTACCAAATGAAGACAAAATAGTTGCAATGATCTGTTGGCTTGTATTTAGAGTAGAATTATTTTCTAATCCATAAATTGAAGTATGATGTAGTATAATAAAAAACATCAATAAAATTCTAATAAATTCAATATTACTATTACGTATCTTTTTCATTTTTACCCTTCCACTTTTTATATTTGTATTCTCATACAATTAATAATTATCATAGCATGAATCATTAATAAATATGGAAAGGAATTCAAATTTTTTGATTATTTCTTTTTATTTTGTCTTTCTTTTCGGTCTTTTTCGACTTCCGCATTCACCTTTTCAATTTGTTTTGGATATAAGTCAAACCAATCGGCATTGTTCTCCTTTTTTGTGATTATACAATCATCATAAAATTCAGAATAATTGCGAATAGCTTCTAAAATCATATCTTCATCGACATTACCAAAGACGCGTAAAGGATTTTCTCCAAAATCATTGAGTTCAATATTTACCAGTCCATTATCAGTGGGGAGATTTTGACTTACTTTATCAACCACATTGCGTAGAGCAGGAAGGTCAGTATGAGGAATCATATAGATTCCAGTATAATATTGGCACATTCCATACCATTCTTTCACCTGTTTAGTTGCGACTTCTCCTTTTGGACTGAAAATTTCCCACATAATATTAATAGACACGGCAAACGCCTCCTTTACTTTTTTCACCTATATTTATAACATAGCTTAATTTCATTTACATTATTTTTTAAGGAAATATTTGTGAGCGTTTTCACTGGTAGAAAAAATAAAGTTATGATATAATGATGTCAATATCATAAAAAGTTCAGAAGTAGTAGCTATTGAAGCTGTTCAGAGAGGTGACGGTTGGTGCGAGTCATCCAGTGGCGTAGTGAATCCATCTGTGATATTGGATTGCGAAATAAGTAATCCCGTCTCTTATGCGTTAAATAAGATCAAGGGCAGAGAGGATTTCTCTGAACTTGGGTGGTACCGCGAAGTATACTCTTCGTCCCAAGCATATTGGGGCGGAGAGTTTTTTTTTATATATAAAAGGAGGACATCGACATGATCGATATGAAGCAAATTCGTCAAAATTTTGACACTGTATTAGCCAAATTAAAGACACGTGGAGTAGATGAATCAAAAGTATTTGAATTACGTGATTTAGATGAAACACGTCGTAATTTATTAGTAAAAGTAGAAGAAATGAAAAAAGAACGTAATGAAGTTTCTGATCAAATTGCACAAATGAAACGTGAAAAACAAGACGCTTCTGCAGTGATTGAAAAAATGCGTTTGTTAGGTCAAGAAATTAAAGGTCTAGATGAAGAAGTAGCAGTGATTGATGAAAAAATGAAAGAAATCGCTGTGATTTTACCAAACTTACCTGCCGATGATGTACCTGTCGGAGCAGACGAAGATGAAAACGTAGAAGTTCGTCGTTGGGGTACACCACGTGAATTTGATTTTGAACCAAAACCTCACTGGGAAATTGGGGAAGAATTAGGAATTTTAGACTTTGAACGTGGGGCGAAAGTTTCAGGTAGCCGTTTCTTATACTACAAAGGCTTAGGTGCTCGTTTAGAACGTGCGGTCTATAACTTCATGTTAGATGAACATGCCAAAGAAGGATATACAGAAATTATCCCACCATACTTAGTAAACGATAAATCAATGTTTGGTACAGGACAATTCCCTAAATTTAAAGAAGATGTCTTCCAAATTCAAAATGATAATCGTGACTTAACCTTAATTCCAACTGCGGAAGTTCCATTAACAAACTACTATGCAGGTGAAATTTTAGAAGAAAAAGATTTACCAATCTACTTCACAGCATTAAGTCCTTCATTCCGTTCAGAAGCAGGAAGTGCAGGTCGTGATACACGTGGTTTAATTCGTTTACACCAATTTAATAAAGTAGAAATGGTAAAATTTGCGACTGAAGATACTTCATTTGAAGAATTAGAAAAAATGACAGTCAATGCTCAAAATATCTTACAAAAATTAGGATTACCACATCGCGTCATTACTTTATGTACTGGTGATATGGGATTCAGCGCTGCGAAAACTTATGACGTTGAAGTTTGGATTCCAGCTCAAGATACTTACCGTGAAATTAGTTCTTGCTCAAACTGTGTAGACTTCCAAGCTCATCGCGCAATGATCCGTTATCGTGATGAAAATGGTAAATTACATTATGTTCATACATTAAATGGTTCTGGTTTAGCTGTTGGTCGTACCGTAGCTGCTATTTTAGAAAACTATCAAAATGAAGATGGTTCTGTAACAATTCCAGAAGCTTTAGTACCATACATGGGTGGAGTTACAAAAATCGAAAAATAAAAGTACAGAGTAGGGGATTCCCTGCTCTTTTTTTGGAGGAAAAATGAAACAAGAAGAGAAATTGATGTCTTTGATTGTTGGTGTCTTAGAAGATCAAACGGTGGAAATTGAATTAAAACATTTATTAGCCAAAGAAGGAAGAGCATTACGAGATGAAAAGAATAGTTTATCCTGTATTTGTTCTCAGCTAGTCTATATTTTGACTCCCTATGTTATTAAACATAAAAACAAAGTTCCACAGTCTGTAAAACAGTTATATCAAGCCATTACGGACCGAGGAGAACGCTATTGGAATCTAGCGAAAGGGATTTCTTCTATGGGAATTTGGTTGAATTAGAGAGAAGAATAAAGTGTGAAATCGTTTTATGAGAAATAAGTGAAAATTATCGTTCGTGAGATGAAGGATGATTTTTTAAAAAACAACATAAAAACGTTTTAAATACGAATATTTTTTAGAAGAAAATAGAAAATATGGGGACTATCTGAATATTCGAAAAAGATTGAAAAATAGATGAAAACAAGAGAACATAAGCCTTTCATCTATGTTATAATAAAAACGAATAAAATTTCACGAAGGAATTGTTCGTATCTTTCGCGAAAATCAACGGAGGGAAGACAGATGTTTAAACGAATACATGTTATTGTAATGGATTCTGTAGGAATTGGGGAAGCGCCAGATGCAGAAAAATTTGGTGATAAAGGAAGCCATACATTAGGACACATCGCTAGTGAAGCAGGATTACATGTACCTAATATGGAACAATTAGGATTAGGAGTTATTGAACCTTTACATGGAGTAAAAGTAATCAATGATCACAAAGGATATGTCACAAAATTAGAAGAAATTTCAGTTGGGAAAGATACGATGACAGGACACTGGGAATTAATGGGTCTAAACATCCAAACTCCATTCCCTACTTATCCAAATGGTTTTGATGATGAATTAATTCATAAAATTGAAGAATTTTCTGGTCGTAAAGTAGTATGTAACTTACCATACAGTGGAACAAAAGTAATTGAAGATTACGGCCCACATCAAATGGAAACAGGAGATTTAATCGTTTATACTTCTGCAGACCCAGTATTACAAATTGCGGCTCATGAAGAAGTAATTCCATTAGAAGAATTATATCGTATTTGTGAATACGTACGTAGTATTACTTTAGAAGAACCTCATACCGTAGGACGTATTATTGCTCGTCCTTATGTAGGAGAAGAAGGAAACTTTACTCGTACACCAAATCGTCATGACTACGCATTAAATCCAACTGGACACACAGTACTAGATAGCTTGAAAGAAGCAGGTAAAGATGTGATTGCCGTTGGTAAAATTAATGACATTTTCAACGGTCAAGGGGTAACAGAAGCAATCCGTACAAAGAGCAACATGGATGGAGTAGACCAATTAGTAAAAGTAATGCATAAAGACTTTGATGGTATGAGCTTTACTAACTTAGTAGACTTTGATGCTTTATTTGGTCATCGTCGTGATGTTCAAGGTTACGCAAATGCATTAGAAGAATTTGACGCTCGTATTCCAGAATTAATCGATGCTATGGAAGAAGATGATTTATTAATCATTACAGCTGACCACGGAAATGATCCAACCTTTACAGGAACAGACCATACTCGTGAATACATCCCAGTATTAACTTATAGTAAAAAAATGAAAGGACATGGTTCTTTACCACAAGGACACTTCTCTGATATCGCAGCGACAATCGCAGATAACTTTGGTGTAGAAATGCCAGAAAACGGAGAAAGTTTCTTAGAAGAACTAAAATAAGAAAAATTGATGAGAGAACAAATTAAAGAAGCAGCACGCTATATCCAAGAAAAAGGAGCAAATGAGGCAGAAGTAGGACTAGTTTTAGGTTCTGGATTAGGTGAAATCGTAGAACGTTTTGAAAATGCGATTCATATTCCTTATGAAGAAATTCCTCATTTCCCTGTATCTACAGTAGTAGGTCATGCAAGTGAATTAGTTTATGGCGAATTAAACGGCCGTAAAGTATTAGCAATGGCTGGACGCTTCCATTACTATGAAGGATATAAAATGGAACAAGTCATTTTCCCAATTCGTGTAATGAAAGCAATGGGAATTGAAAAATTAATGATCACAAATGCTGCAGGGGGAATTAATTGGGATTTCCAACCTGGAGATTTAATGGTGATTTGTGACCAATTAAATATGACAGGAACAAACCCATTACTAGGGCCAAATGACAATGAATTAGGACCTCGTTTCATTGATATGAGTGAGCCTTTTGCGAAAGATTATATTGCTTTGGCAAAAGAAAAAGCCGCAGCATTAAATATTGATTTAAAAGAAGGCGTTTATATGGGAGTTACAGGACCTACCTATGAAACTCCAGCCGAAATTCGTATGTTCCGTACGTTAGGAGCAGACGCTGTAGGAATGTCTACGGTATCTGAAGTTATTGCTGCTCGTCACTTAGGAATGAAAGTTATGGGCTTATCTTGTATTACTAACTTAGGTAGTGGTATGCAAGAAAATATTGATCATTCTGCAGTAGTTAATACTGTAGATCAAGTGAAAGAACATTTCCAAAACTTAGTCGCAAATATTATTGAAGAAATGTAAGGATAAAAAAGGAGGAGTACCATTTTCCTAATAAGAAGATGGTAAAAATGATAATGAGTATACATATTGGAGCAAAAGAAGGCGCAATTGCAGAAACAGTTTTATTACCAGGAGATCCACTACGTGCGAAATACATCGCAGAAACTTTTTTAGAAGATGTAGAATGCTATAACGAAGTGCGTGGAATGTATGGTTTCACTGGAACTTATAAAGGACATCGTATTTCTGTTCAAGGAACAGGAATGGGAATGCCATCTGCAGCGATTTACTGCACAGAGTTAATTCAATCTTATGGTGTGAAAAACTTAATTCGTGTTGGTACTTGTGGTGCAATTAGTGAAGAAGTTAAAGTACGCGATGTTGTATTAGCTCAAGCAGCAGCAACTTCTTCTTCCATGTTAAAAAATGCGTTTCCAACTTACTCATTCCCAGCAACAGCTACTTTTGATTTACTAGCAAAAGCAAATGAAGTAAGTAAAGAAATGGGAATCACTCCTTATGTAGCGAATGTTGTGAGTGATGATGTGTTCTATAAAGACAGTTTAGAAGATACTTTCCGTTTAGGAACTTATGGAGTAGTTGCTGTAGAAATGGAAGCAGCAGCGATTTACTTCTTAGCACAAAAATATCATGTAAATGCACTAGCAATGATGACAGTAAGTGATCATTTAGTAACAGGAGAAGAAACAACTTCTGAAGAACGTCAAACAACATTCAACGAAATGATTGAAATTGCATTAAACACAGCGATTCAATTATAAAAATTTTATAATAAATCTAATAAAATATTAGTATAACTCCTGGAAGTAAGCTTAAACTTCTAGGGGTTATTTTTATATAAAATAAAGATACTTATATGATACAAATTTAATTGAAATCTACTAAGAAATAAATGTTTGTTGATGTTTTATTGTTATATAATCTTTTTTAGTATGAATAAAGTTCTATGTTGTAATTTGTAAAATATAGAATATATAATATAGTAAAATTAACGCTTTATTTTAGGAGACAATATAAAATGAACCAAAAGAAAAGAAATAAGATTAAGAGAATTACAAAAAGACGTTATCAATTTTTGACACGTCCTATTTCTCGATACATTGGTAATAAGCAAGTAAATATGAATGATCGCTATGCTAGATATTATGATCATTTAGAAATAATCCCTAATTCTATTTTGTTTGAGGTGCGTGATGGTCAATCATTTACAGATAGTCCATATGCAATGTATCGTTTTATGCAAAATGATGCTCGATTTGAGAATTATACATTTTATTGGGTATACAGTCAAAATGTAGAACTAGAAACGATAATGCGTAATTTACCACAAGTTAAAAATACGCAATTTGTATTACGTAACTCAGATAAATATTTACGATTACTTGCTTCTGTACAATATTTAATTACGAATTCTACTTTCCAAAGCTTTTTTACAAAAAAAGATGGACAAGTTTATATTAATACTTGGCATGGAACTCCTTTAAAAACAATGGGATTTGATATTCCTAATAATCCATTTGCATCTCAAAATGTTTTACGTAATTTTTTAATGGCAGATTATTTAATTAGTCCAAATCAGCATACTACAGATATGTATCTAAAAAGTTATAAACTGAATGGGTTATATGATGGAGAAATTTTAGAAAGTGGGTATCCTAGAATTGATTTAACATTTTCTGTTCCTCAAGCAGAAATCTATGCGAAATTAAAAATTGCAGGAGTAAACATTGATTTTGGTAAGCAGACGATATTATATACCCCTACTTGGAAAGGATCCAATTTAAAAAATCCAACATTAGATATTGAGCAAATGATTGCCGAATTGAATTATATTCAAGAAAAAGTATCATCCTCCTATAATTTCCTGGTTAAGGTGCATCCGTTTGTGTATCCTTTTGTCCAAGATAGAGAAGAACTTTCTGGGATTTTAGTTCCAGATTATTATGATGCTAATGAAATGATGTCTATTACAGATATTTTAATCACTGATTATTCAAGTATTTTCTTTGATTTTTTAGCAACTGGGAAAACAATTCTATTTTATTCTTGGGATAAAGAAATTTACTCTCAAGATCGTGGAATGTATTATAAAGAATCAGAATTACCTGGACCAACATTATCTACTGTAGAAGAAGTGGTTCAATGCATTCAACATTTAGATGTGGTAAAAGAACAATTTGCCAATCAGTATTTAAAAATGAAAGAACTAATGGTTCCTTATGATGATGCTCATGCTACAGAACGCTATATTGATGAAATTTTCTTTGGAATTTTGCATAAAGAAGTACATCATCCTACTATTTGTCAAGATAAATATCGAATTATTTTGTTCCCAAGTACACTAAAAGATAATGGAATTACTACTAGTGCAATCAACTTATTGAATAACATTGATTATGATAAATATGATGTAACGGTTATTGTCCAAAATAATCGAAATGAAGTAGCATTGAAAAATATTAATAAAATCAATAAAAATGCTCGAATTATTGTAAGGTTTGGTTGGCCAATTTATAAGGTAGAAGAAGTATACGTGGATCAATTACTGAAAAATAGATCAGTTACTCCAGAATTAGAAAAGTTATATCCTAAAGAGGCTTACCAAAGAGAAATGAGACGTTTAACTGGCGGATGTCATTTCAATGTTTCAGTAGACTTTAGTGGATATAGTTATTATTGGGCTAAATTTATGTTGGAAGTAGATGCAGATCGCAAAGTAATTTATCAACATAATGATTTGCATGCTGAAGCAAAAGCACGTTACTTTATCGATTTAAGAGGAGCTTTTTCTTTATATAAATGGTATGATGTTCTACTAAGTGTTTCTCCAACGACAAGAGATGTCAATCGAGCAAAATTGAATAATTATGCTCCAGAATATAAATTTCAATATTGCGTTAACACGATTGATACGAATCGTATTTTTAAGCATGAGCAAGAAGAAGAAACATTGGAAGAAAACAATTTCTTCTTAAATGACGTACATATTCCCACTCATGTTTTGCAAGATGAAGAGTATGAGTTTATTTTAGATTTAACAAAACCAAAGTATACAAAGTTAGAATATATTAAAAAAGAAGATGATTTAGTAGCGATTATGTCTGGTTACTACAATCATCAAAAATATTTTAAAATTTTATTCCAAGAACGATATATTGGGTGGTTGCCTGCAAAATATTTAGAAAATTGCAATGTTGTAGATGATTTAAAAAATCAAAAACAAATTCATATTTTATCTCATAATAAAGAACGTAAATTTGCTAAAATCGATTTGCCTTTTGGACATCAAATTTATAAAAATCTATTTGATATGGAAGAAGGAATTTCTAAAGGATCTGCTAAATTATTAAAAGATTTAAATATCATTATTACTCAAGTAGCAAATGTAGAAAAAGTAAAAACTATTGGTGAATTTGATGGAGAATCGGAAGTTGAAACTGAAAAATACTATCAATTCCAAGTAGATGGACAAACAATTGGTTGGATTAATTCTAAAGCAGTCACAATAACAAAAGAAAAAATCATATCTGATCATAATTTACGTACTTTAGCTAAATCACTAGAAAAAAGTTGGAGAGTAGAAGGAAATTATATTATTCAAAATGGAAAAGTGTATGCTTCAGTTTTAGATATTATTGCAAATCGTTCAACAATGTTAGAGATAGAGAATTCTATTTTCTATGCCATTTGGAAATTAAATATTGCAGGAAATAATTACTATCATGGTATCTTAGAAAATGGACAATCTATTTGGATTTCTAGTCATAATATTACTTCAGCAAGAAATTTCAAATATCAAGTAAAAGATGTAAAAGAATGTAATTATCAAGCAGTTTTTGCTGATGAATTCCCTCAAATCTTTATGTCATTAGAAGATTATTATCACTATTTATCTAATGATACATTAGAAGACTATAGACAATATATTGCAACAAATAATCCAATTACTATTCTTTCTTCTATGAACATCAATAATAAAATTCTGTTGAAAATAAATTGGGAAGGGAAAGAAGTTTTTATTGAAAAACAATATGTTAAAGAATACGTGAATGAAGACACGTTAACAGATATTCATGGTAATGAAATTCCATTTATTAATTCTGATAATATTAATTTTGTTACAATGGGAAGATTATCCAATGAAAAAAATCAGGCAGCATTAATACAAGCAATTTCTATCTTATTAGAAAAAGATCCGTCATTAAAAGAAAAATTCTGTCTATATATAATGGGAGACGGTCCATTAAAAAATCAATTACTATCTTTAATTAAAAACTTAGGACTAGAGAAAAATGTAATTATGTTAGGTCAAAAAGAACATCCATTCTATATTATGAAACAATGTGACTGTTTTATTCTTCCTTCACTATATGAAGGTCAACCTATGGTTTTATTAGAAGCCTTAACCTTAGGGATGAATACTATTGCTAGTGATATTCCATCTAATCGTTATGTATTAGAAAATGGAAAATATGGAATGTTAATCGATGGAACAGAAGCTACGGAAATTGCTGAAACTATACAAGAATATTTGGCTCAAGAACATCATTTTGCTTATTTTGACTATGAACAATATAACCAAAATGCAATTCAAAACTTTTATGATGAAATTCGATAGTAAAGAGGAATAAATATGAAACAACTAAACGTTAAACCAACATTGCAGATGATAAAAGAAGCAATCTCTTCTTCAAATATAAAAAGTGAAATTAAATATTCTTTATCTGAAAAAACTAAAATATATTCAGAAATTTTAACTCATCAATCTATATCACCCAAAACTGTTTTATTTGAAAGTAATTATGGCAATCAATTATCAGGAGACTTATTGTATTTATTCAAAAGTTTAAAAAGAGATATTCGATTTAGAAAATTTAAATGGATTTGGGTCTATAATACAGATTTTGCAGACGGTATAGATGAGATTTTTAAATCTAATGATATTGAATTTGTAAATAAAAATTCATTAAAATATCTAGAATATTTAGCTACTGCAGAGTATTACTTCAATGATACAGAAGCTCCTGTTTTTTATTTGAAAAGAGAAGGACAAAAATATATTACGATTGGAGAATCTAATCCTTTCTTTTATGTAGGATATGATGCTCCATATGATGATAAAAATCCATATCCAGTACGTAATCGTCTACGTAGTTATTTGATGAGTGATTTTATATTAAGTGATAATCCAAAGTCAACAGAAATTTTATTACGTGCTTATAAATTATCTGGATTATTTGAAGGAAAGATTTTAGAAGCATCTTTACCACGATTTGATTCTGTTCATTACAAAGAAAATTTAGTTTCTCAGCTGCATGGAATTTATGATAGTAAAAAAGAAACTTTAGTATGGAATATTTCTACTTTTTCAATGGACCCTGTAGCTATTGAAAGATTTACGCATGAATTAGAATACTTAATTCAAAAATTAGGAGTCGTTTATAATATATATTTATTAATACCAGAAAATTTGAAAGAATATTTGCTAGAAAACGAGAAATATGTGGATCATATTGTACCAGATACAGTTGATATAATGTCAGTTTTAGCGATGACGGATGTATTATTATCAGATTATTCTTCTTTATCATTAGATTATTTAAAAATGAATAATAATATATATTATTATTCTCTAGAAGATGTAGATATAACCTATTCTTATTTAAGAAAAGAACAAATAGATGAATATTCAGTAGATACAATTTATGATTTTATTCATAGAAAACTTCAAAAGAAAGAAAATACAGTGGTGAATAAGCAATGGAACTCAAGTTTGTTTATTGAGATGATTTTCTTTGCAAATGCCCAAAATAGCTTGCATGTTGTGGAAATAGAAAACAACAAAAAAACGTTATTATTTTATGCAGGATATTTGAAGAATAATTTTATTACAAACCGTTTCTTTAATGTTTTGAAAGAGATAGATTTTGATCAGTATGATATTTCTGTCCTTATTCCATCTAATGATTTAACTGTTGAATCTTACGAAAATTTACGTAAAATTTCTTCAAAAATTAGACCTATTTTCTACGAAGGATATGCAATTTTTAGTGGACAAGAACGATTACAAGATAGCATTATTCGTAAAAAAGGAATTATCCAATCTGATATATCAAATTATCCAAAAAAAGCTTATAGAAGAGAAGCAAATCGTGTATTTTCTAATGCTCATTTCACTGCCGCAATTGATTTTCAAGGAGATAATTTTTATTGGAGTCGATATATTGCTGAAAGTAATAGTCTTTACAAGATTCTATTACAACAATATGATTTGGAATATCAATGGAATAAAGCTTTGAAAAATAATTATGTAAATAAGAAACTATCATTATATGGTATGATGACTTATTATCAATTTTATGATCAAATTATTAATATTTACCAAAGACATGAAAAAAACTTACAATTCATAAAAGATTATGTGGCAGAAGAATATGTAACATACTACAAAACTTCAGATAAAGAGCCTATTTTAGATTTTCCATTTTATGATGGAATCAATAATGTTATTTCAAATCAGACAAAATGTGTTCAAGAATTGATTATTAATAATGTAAAAGAATTAACAGTAATTCCTAACTTAAAAAACATGAATTTAACTCAAACAATAACAATTCATCCTAGCGATCAAATTATTACATTGAATAAAATTTATTTGGATGGTATAGAGTATTACAAAGTAATGGTTAATTCTATCTATCGAGGTTGGATAATAAATCCGCAAGAGCTTTCAGAAAATGTTTTAATCATTAGTCAAAATCATCAATGTAATTACGACGCTAAAATTATAAAAAATAGAAAAATCTTCAAGAATGCATCAGATCCAGTAGATACGTCTTTATATGTAGGAATGTCCGAAGAGTTATCTGGTGTGATTGTACGTGTGACAGAAGAAATTTTAACTTCAGATGGTATACGATGTCACATTTTCATAAATGATGAAGAATTAGGATATATTTCTAAAGATGCGCTATCAATAATAAATCCTTTTAATGCTCAAGTACTCTTAAATTACAAACTTAAAAATAAAGCGATAAGAAGTCGTAGTTTAGAGACAGAAGAACTAAATGTATTAGGGGTATTAAATAAAAAAGAAAAAGCTATTTTATATACGCAGCCAATTGGTTCGATAAATTCAGAAGTTTCTGAAATTAAAAATTATAATCTAGCAGATCGACCACTAAAGATATTGAAGCTAGTTACTAATAAATTTGCACAATCTTATTTGATTTTAGATGATTTTGGTCAAAGTGCATGGATTGCAAAAGAAGATATTACTCTTCTATAAGATAAAAGCTTCCCTCTTTGTAGAGGGAAGTTTTTTTTAATTTTTTGTTGACGGATGATAAAAGAACTGTTAATATATAAACATCGTTAGTTCGAGAATTTATTGAACCAATCGATG